>JBHENV010000209.1:0-8255 GCA_046261895.1 Candidatus Limnocylindria bacterium | reverse complement strand
GGCCGCGAACGCCAGGTACGGGTTCGAGGAGGGATCGGCGCAGCGCAGCTCGATCCGCACGGAGTTGAGCTGGCCCTTGCTGCTCTGCGGGATCCGGATGAGCGCCGAGCGGTTGATGCGCGCCCAGCCGATGTAGACCGGTGCCTCATACCCCGGCACCAGGCGCTTGTACGAGTTGACGAGCGGCGCCAGGACGGCGATCATGCCGCGGGCGTGATCCAGCACGCCTGCGATGTAGTTGCGTGCCAGGTCGGACAGCCCGTACGGATCCTTCGGATCGCTGAAGGCGTTCTTGCCCTTCTTGTTGTCCCACAGGCTCATGTGGGTGTGCATGCCCGACCCGTTGATACCGAAGAACGGCTTCGGCATGAAGGTGGCGTACAGGCCCTTCGAGGCGGCAATCGCTTTCAGCGTGGTCTTGAATGTCACCGCGTTGTCGGCGGTGCGCAGCGCATCGGCGTACTCGAAGTCGATCTCGTGCTGGCCGGTGGCGACCTCGTGGTGCGCCGTCTCGACGCGGATTCCGAATTCCTCGAGGGCGTTCATCATCTCCTTGCGAACCTCGGTGCCGAGATCCTCGGAGAGGTCGAAGTAGCCGGCGGCGTCGTGCGGGAGCGGCTCGACCCTGCCGTTCGATCGGCTGAGCAGGAAGAACTCGAGCTCCGGACCGGTGTTCAGCGTGAAGCCGAGCTTCTTCGCCCGATCCAGCTGGCGGCGGAGGACGCCGCGCGGATCGCCGGGGAACGGGTCGCCGTTGGGGTCGTACACGTCGCAGATGACCCGCGCGCTGCCGGTGCGCAGCTTCTCCGTGCCATCGGATCCGATGCCCGGCTCCCAAGGAATCGGGCTGAAGGTCGTGAGGTCCGGGACGAGGAACATGTCCGACTCGGCGATGCGGGTGAAGCCCTCGATGCTCGAGCCGTCGAACCACTTGCCGTGCTCGACTGCCTCCTCCAGCTGGTGCATCGGGACCTGGACGCTCTTGACCTGGCCGACGATGTCGGTGAACTGGAGGCTGACGAAGCGCAGGTTGCGATCCTCCGCCAGCGTGAGGGCATCGGCGAGCTTTGGGGTGGCCATGGAGAACCTCGTGCGGTGGACGAATGGGTCGCCCATCAGCGTACCGTCGTGGTCCGATCGATGGACCGATTCGGAGCGCCGCCGCCTCCGCCTCTTGTGTGCAGAGCGCACAACGCATCCGCTGAACGGCAGTACCAACCCCGGATTCACACCACATCGACGCGGGAACGTGGAGGAGGGTCCGGCAGGCGCAGGTTCATACGCCACCCGCACGCTGGTCCGAGGAGCTTCGCGTTCGATCCCTCGGGGCTGGTTTCGCCGTCCCGTGCAGCGGCCGTGTGAATCTGGTGGAGTCACCTCGCGCCGGTGGCGCTCGGACACGACCGCTGTTGGATCAGTCAGCGTGGTCCGTGCTCCGCAGCAGGCGCAGCGCGTCCTCGGGACGGCGTGGATCGATGCCCAGCTCGGAACGGGCGCGCCGGAGCCGATAGAGCACGGTGTTGCGGTGGACGCCGAGCGATCGGGCGGCGGGCGCGACGCGCCCGTTCGCGCGAGCGACCGCCAGCAGCGTGTCGCGCACCGGATCCCCGGTCGACGGTGTCGCCTTCGGCAGGCGGCGCGAGCCCGATGGCTCGGCGGCAGGGCGACGGAGCAGTGCCCGCAGGGTGACCGCCAGCGCTTCGAGGCCGACATGATCGATGCGGGCCATGGGCATGTCGTCGAACAGCCACGCCGAGGCCAGCGGGCCGATCGAGCACTCCAGGACCCACAGGCCATCCCGCGTTCGGCGGGCGGTGGCGCTCACCTCCGCACGGTCCGCGAGCAGGCGGGCGTGCGTGGCGGCAAAGCGCGTCGCCAGCGCGCGTCCGGCCGGCCGCGGGTTGAGCGCCAGCATCGCGCCGTCGGCGGTGACGGCCACGCCCCGGCGCAGGCGAGTGGCGACCACGCCGGCCGGCGCAGCGGGCCGTGGATCCGCGAGGGCCGCTTCGGCTCCTGCCAGACGGAGCGTCCCGGCGATCGCGGTCAGTTGCCCGACCTCGTCCTCCAGGTGGCGCTCGGCGGCCGACACGAGCGAGGAGACCGAGCCCACGCCGAGCAGCACGGGGAGCGGCGCGCCGGCGCGCTCCAACTCTGCGGCCGCGTCGCGACCGACGACCCACATGGCGACCGGCCCGCCCGGGCCATCTTGCAGGGCGCCGACGACCGGGTCGAGGACGCCTCTTACCAGGACGCTCGCATCGACGATCAGCAGCTCACCATCCGCCATCGGGGGCAGGTGCGGCGGCACCGCCCGGGTCCGAGCGACGCCGCGCACCGGACGGGCCAGCTGGTCAGTCTCCCCGGACACGAGCCGTGCCTCGGGATCCACCGCCCGCCAGAGATCGAGCACGCTGGTCATGCGGGCGCGTCGATCAGGCGACGGAGCCGATCGAGCTCGTCCGAGGGCCGATCGAATCGATCGCCGCGCAGCAGGAGCTCCGAACCGGTGTCGGTGAACCGCACCGTCACGCGACGCCGAGGGAGCCAGAACGCCACGGCCAGCGAGGCGCACAGCGCGGCCGCACCGGCGAACAGCACGAGCAGGCCGGGATCGCGCCGTGACAGGAAGGTGACCCAGGCATCGAATCCGGAGAGCTCGACCCGGAGATCACCGACGCGTGCCGCATCTCCCGGCACCAGGCGAACGCTGTCGACCAGGCCGTCGGCACCCACGACACTCACGCCGAGCTCGTTCCGCTCCGCATCGGTGATCGCCAGGCCGAGCGTGACGCCGGCCGTCGGCAGCTCTGCGGAGCCGACCGGGACGCCGTCCCGGATGGCATCGAGCGGAACCGGTGCGTCCAGCAGCGGACCGCCATCGAGCGTGGTGACCCGCAGCCGCACCGCGGGTCCATACGTCCACGGGTGGACCAGGTAGCCGTCGAAGTCCCCGGGCTCGTTGACGCGCAGGACCGCCTCCCGGATCGGCTCGCCGTCGCGCATGAAGGTGACGGTCGTGTCGAGACGCCGGGGCCGTTCGTCGGCGCCGAACTCCGCGGTGAAGCGCTCCAGCCGGACAGCCGATGCGAAGCCGCTGCGCGGTGCGTCGAGCAGCGCCTGGTCGCCCTGGAGGAGCGAGAAGACGATCTCGGAGCCGAACGCGGCACCGATCGCGGCGCCCAGCACGACGACGACGAGCGCCAGGTGGCTGACGAGGCCGGCGAATCGGGACCAGCCGCGCCGGACGCCGTGGATCGCCCATCGGTCGCGCCGCCGCTCTCGCCGCGTCCGGTAGCCGGCACCGCGAAGGACGCGCTCGACATCGTCCGGAGGCACGGCCGGCAGTGCCAGCCGCAGCGTGGCGTGGGAGGCCTGCACGGACGTCGGGCGGCGCCACTCACGCCAGACGGTGGGTGAGCGCACAGCCACCGCGGCGACGCCGCTCAGCGCCAGGCTGCCGAGCAGCAGTGCGTAGGGCCAGCCGTCGAGAGGGGTTGGGCCGTCGGGCAGCAGTGCCGCCAGCGCGTTGGCCGTGCCCGCGAGCAGGAGCAGCACGAGACCCGTGCGGGCGTCGCCCAGCAGTCGCAACAGCCGCTCGGAGGCGCCCACGAGCTCTCCGGCCGGCGTCACACTGACGGCGACGCGCGACGGTGTCATGCGCCCGGACGTGCGGCGCCGACCAGGTCCTCGATGAGATCGGCCGCATCCTCCAGACCGACCGAGATGCGCACCGTTCCGGGCGACATCCCGGCCCTGAAGAGCTCCTCGTCGGTGAGCTGCCGATGCGACGAGCTGGCCGGATGGCTGACGAGGGTCTCGACGCTGCCGAGGCTGGTGGCATGCACGGCGATCTGGACGCGGTTCAGGAATCGCTCCCCGTGGTCTCGGCCCCCTTCCAGCTCGATGGCGAGCATCCCGCCCGCCAGCCGATCGCGGAAGGTGTGCATGGCGAGCTCGTGCTGGGGATGCTCCGCTAGCCCCGGATACATCACGCGTGCGACGCCCGGGGCTCCCTCGAGCGCCTGCGCCACGGCGAGCGCGTTGGAGGAGTGGCGCTCCATGCGCAAGGCCAGTGTCTTCAGGCCGCGCAGCGCCAGGAACGCCTCGAACGGCGCCGCGTTGCCGCCCGCGCTGATGACGATGTGCCGGGCGGCCGCCACGCGATCCGCGGTCCCGAGCACAGCGCCGCCCATCAGGTCGGAGTGGCCGCCGATGTACTTGGTGGTCGAGTGGATGACGAGGTCGGCGCCCAGCGTCAGCGGGTTGGCGATCGCCGGGGACGCGAACGTGTTGTCGACGGCGACCAGGACGCCGTGCGAATGGGCCAGCTGCGCGAGCCCCTCGACGTCTGCGACGGCGGTCGTCGGGTTGCTGATCGTCTCGAGCCAGAGCAGGCGGGTGCGGTCGCCGATCGCACCCTCCACCTCGCCCGGGTCGGTCGTGTCCACCGAGCGATGACCGATCCCCGAGCGGTCGAGAATCGAGCCGATGAGGCCGATCATGCCGCCGTACACGGCACGCGGCACGATGAGCTCGTCACCGGAGCGCAGGAGCGAGAGGACGACGGCGTGCATCGCCGCCATGCCCGACGCGGTGACCAGCGCCGCATCGGCGCCCTCGAGATCGGCCAGCGCCTCCTCGAGCGCCCCATGGGTCGGATTCGAGTAGCGCGTGTAGGAGTGGCCGGGGCGCTCGAAGGCCAGCAGCTCCGCCAACTCGTCGGCGTCGCCGACCTCGAAGGTGCTGGTCTGGTAGATCGGAACGTTGACCGGAGCCTGTGGCGCTTCGGGCGCGCGGCTGGCGGCTCGAATCGCGCGCGTGGAGAAGCCCGGCATGGTGGTTGAGTCTAGCAGCGCGTTGGCGCCTCTCCTGATCGGTGGGTAGCATGTGGCCCGATGCATCGTCTCCAATCCCGTGCCGGCCTGCTCGTCGCAGGTTGCATCATCCTGCTCGTCGTGCTGGTCGGCGCCGGCGCCATCATCCTGCAGGCGAACCCCGAGCCAACGCCGAGCCCGACGCCGACCGCGTCCCCGACTCCGAGCCCGACCTCCTCGCCCTCGCCCTCGCCGACGCCGAGCCCAACGCCATCCCCGTCACCGTCCCCGACGCCGGTGGCTGTCTGCCCGATGAACGGCACGGCGCTCTCGGACCCGACGCTGGCCGAGCGGATCCCGTTGCTGATTCAGATCGAGAACAATCCGATTGCACGACCTCCGAGCGGTCTCAACCTGGCCGACCTGGTGATCGAGGCGCCGGTCGAGGGCGACACCACGCGATTCGCCGCCATCTACATGTGCAGCGAATCGGTGGACGCCTCGGTCGGGCCGGTCCGCTCGGCGCGCTACTTCAACATCGACTTCTGGCAGCAGATGCGGGTGCTGCCATTCCACTTCGGCGGCGCCGGCAAGGTGCTCGGGCGCTTCCAGAGCGAAGGGATGCCCTTCGTCAACGGCATCAGCGGACAGTGGCCCTTCTTCTTCAGGGCCGGGCCGTGGGCGGCGCCGCACAACGTCTACCTCGACGTGGATGCGGCTCGCGCCGACGTGGAAACCGGGTCGCTGATCCGCTACGGGGAGCTGGCGGGCGAGGGGCGCGCGCCATTCGTCTACGCGGACGACCCCGAGCTGCCCGACGGCCGGCCGGTCAGCGCGATCGGCCTCCAGACCGCCAGCTTCTGGCGCTTCGGCTGGGAGTGGGACGCCGAGGAGGGATCCTGGCTGCGCACCGACGGCGGCGCCCCGAACGTCGAGGCGCTCAACGGCAACCGCATCAGCACCCGGACGATCATGGTGCAGGTGGTCGAGCAGGACGTCCTGATCGGCGAGAACGATCCCGGCGGCTATCCACGTCGCTACCAGCACCTGGTGGGTGAGGGAGTCGGCGTGCTCTACCTAGACGGCCGCGGCCACGACGTTCGCTGGTCGCGTCCCGCCGCCGGCGACGTGACGACCTGGACCTACCTCGACACTGGAGAGCCGGTGGTGCTGCCGCCGGGGCGCATCTGGTGGGAGATCGTGCCGGTCGGGAGCGGCATCAGCGAGGGTTGAGCCGGTCAGTGGTCCCGGCTGGGACGCTCCGGTCGTCGGGGACCGGGGTCAGGAAGGCGTCCATCGTCCTGCGGATCTGGTGGTCGGGATCGGACGAGCGGCTGGCGCTCGCGATCCGGCGCCGCACCTCCTGAGGGTCGGCGTCGTCGATCTCGTCATGCCGCGGGCCCCGCGCCGGCTGGGCTGCAACGATCGGGCCAAGCTCAACCGCCACCGCCCGATCCTCCCGCGGCCCGCTCACCGGGGTGACTGAACGGGGACGCAGCACGTCCGGCGACGCCACGGGAGCAGCCGGCACGGGCGGCTCGTGGGCCGGCACGGTCGACCGGCGCGCCAGCAGGGCCGGCCGCGGACGTGGGTTGCCACTGATCTGGTTCTTGCCGAGCCGCTTGGCCTGGTACATGGCCCGGTCCGCGGCGGCCATCAGCTCCTCGGCGGAGAGACCGTCCTCCGGATGCGACACGAGCCCGATGCTGACGCTCGTCACCGGCTCCGTGCCGGACATCGCCATCCCGACGTCTTCGGCACCGCCGCGAATCTTCTCGGCGACGACGAAGGCGCCCACGATGTCCGTCTCCGGCAGGAGCACCACGAACTCGTCACCACCGTATCGATACGCACTGTCGACCGTGCGGATCGAGGTGCGGATCACGCTGCCGAGCGTGCGCAGGACATGGTCGCCACGCAGGTGGCCGGCCCCATCGTTGATCGCCTTGAGCCCGTCCAGGTCGACCATGAGCACGCAGAACCCACGGTCGCTGCGACGGGTGCGGCTGACCTCCTGCTCGAGCGTGACGAAGAGCTGCGCCCGGTTGAAGAGCCCGGTCAACGGATCCGTGCGTGCCTGCTCGACCGCGCGTGCCATAGCTCGCCGCTGGTGGTCGGCATATGCGACGGCAACGAAGGCGAGCAGCCAGGTGGCGCCCAGGCCGATCGAAAGGCGGAGCGCGTCTTCCGGCCCATAGGATCCGATCCGGGGGTCGATGACCAGAACGGCGCCGAAGGCGGCCGTCGCCAGACCCGCGGCGATCAGACCCGCGCGAGGCCCGTAGGCGAGGGCCGCGGCGACGGAGACGAGGGCGAAAAGCATCGCGAATGGGGACGAGGCGAAGCCGGTGAGCGCCAGCAGGCCGCCGATGAGGGCCACCGCCACCACGATCTCGGCCAGCCGCGCGAGCTGGCCTCGGTCGGACGATCCGAGCAGCTCATGGAAGATCACCACGCTGACCACGGCGGCGGCACCGAGCAGGAAGATCGGCGCCTGGTCAGTGGTGAATGATCCGCTGATGCCGACCCCGAGCAGAACGATCGTGATCGTCAGCCACCACACCACGCGGAGCGTCGACGCCACGCCGCGTGGGGCATTCGTGCCCGGGCCGATCTGAGGCGGCATGGCGGGCGCGACCGCCGCGTGGCGGGAGCGGTCGAACGACTCGACCGGCGACGCGTCCCCGGACACCCGTCGACCGGCGAGCAGGACCCCGGCGAGGAGCAGGCCGGCGAGGAGCGCGGTGACGGCGATGATGGTCTGCTCGGGTGGCACCAGGCGTCGATTCCCTCAGTTGGCGAGAGATCTCAGGGCAACAAGTTGGCTTGCGTCGGCTCGAGGCCGGCCCGGTCAGTGTGGGGCCGCGACCCGGAAGGCGCAAACGTACTAAACCCACCCGCACCGCCCCATTTCTGGACCAGATGCACCACCGGGGCACCGCACCGACCCGGTGATACACTCCGCAGGCTTCCATGGGTGACACTGTGCACGGTGGCCAAGACGAGCCGCGTCATCCGCGGCCGTGGGTGGCCGCAATGCTCTCCTTCCTCTTTCCTGGTCTCGGGCAGGCGTACTCCGGTCAGCGCGTGCTGGCCGTCGTACTGGCATTGCCCGTTCTCGTGGTGCTCGTCGCCGCCGTCTTCGTTCTCAACGGGTTCGCCGGTCCCCTGCGCAACAGCCTCTTCTCGAGCGGTTTCCTCGTCGCGGTCATCGTCGTCAACCTCACGCTGTTCGGCTGGCGGACCTTTGCGATCGCGCATGCCGGATTGCGAGCGCCCGCCGCGGACCACCACGAGCGTCGCATCGGCCTCACCAGCGTCGCCATCCTCGTCGTCCTCACGATCGCCATGCACGCCTGGGTCGGGATCGTGGTGGCACACCTGGACGACACCCTGCGCCAGGTCTTCGGCGGCACGGCCGTCCCGAATGTCCCCCTGCCG
>JBHENV010000208.1:0-18138 GCA_046261895.1 Candidatus Limnocylindria bacterium | reverse complement strand
GGTCAGCCTCGGTCTCCGCCACGAGCACGCCGGTCATGGCGGAATAGACGAGCTCGGCCGGATTGCGACCGATCGCCTCGCAGGCCCGTCGAACGCGTTCGTACGCCGCCGGTGCGCCCTCCGGGGAGGCCGAGATGAGGTTGAACTCGTCGCCGTAGCGGGCGACCAGCTCCGCCATCCGTGGCATGCCCTTCCCGCCGAGGATGACGTGCGGGTGACGACGGCCACCGCGAGCGATCTTGCCGTGGCGCTTCGTCCCCCGGATCTGCCAGTGGGCGCCCTTGAACGACCACCCGTCGTCGTGCGTCCACAGGCCATGCAGCATTTCCAGCTCTTCGGCAAGCATGTCGTAACGCTCGCCGAGTGGAGGGAACGGGATGCCGAGCTGGGCGTGCTCCTCCTCGTTCCACCCAGCCCCGAAGCCGGCCTCGATCCGCCCGCCGCTCATCTCGTCGACGGTCTGGATCACCTTCGCCAGGTTGCCGGGGACCCGGAAGGTCACCGGTGAAACCAGCGTTCCGAGCCGGATGGTGGTGGTCTCGCGTGCCAGGCCCGCGAGGGTCGCCCACGCATCGGTCGTCGGCAGGCCAGACTCGCCCGGGAAGCTGGCGTAATGATCGGAGCGGAAGAACGCCTCGAGCCCGGCTTCTTCGGCGGTCTGGACGACCGCCAGGATCTCGTCGTAGGAGAGCCCCTGCTGGGGCTCGGTCATCAGGGCAAATCGCATACGCACAGCCTAGTCGGCCTGAGCGCGGCGTGGTCGCGCAGGCGCTCTAGAGGTTCGCGTCTCTGGCGTGGCGGACACGTTCGACGCGCCGGAGCCATCGCGGGCTGGTGTCGCGGACTCGATCGGCCGGGGCGAGCAGATCCTGCTTCTCCCAGTCGTCTTCGGCGGCAGTCGTCGGGCGCGCATTCTCCTCGGCCGGGAGGGCGCGGTATTCGTCGAGCCAGTCAGCGAGCTTCACGCCGCTCAGCCTACGAGCTGTCCCCAGGGCGGTGCATCCGTAGAAGTACGGAACTCGCTACGGACGAACGGGTCAGTGAAGGTGCCGGCCTACGACGAACCGCGCGTCCGCCGCGACGAACCGCGTGCTGTCCGATAGCGCGCCAGGAACACATCCAGGTCCGAGCGCGCGATCGTCTCGCCGATGACCACAAGGGGCAGATCGTCCAGACGCTTGAATCGCACGCACGATTTGCCCATGTCGAGCGCCTTGCCCGACGCCGCGTAGCGCTCCTTGAACCACCGTTCCGTGTCGCGATCGCCGTACACGCTGTTCAGGTACAGGCTCATGTAGTTCTTCTGGCTCGCGAGCGCCGCGAGCCCGAGTGGCTGGCCGTTGTACGTGTGCGGGAACGTTTCGAGCGGGACGTACCACGCGATCATGCCGAACTGCATGCCTTCGTCGTATCCGTCGGGAAGGTTCTCGCGGATCACGCTTCGCACCGCCTCGATGGCAGCCCGGCGATCCTCTGGCAGCGTGGCGATGTACTCGTCCGGTGTGCCGGCTTCACTCGAGACCATGACCGTCGACCTCCGTGATGATGGGCCCGACGATCCTACCCGTCGTCGCCGCCGCCGTCGTCCGGCATGCCGGCTTGCCGAATGGCGTTTCGAACCGTCTCGGGATCAAAGCCGCGCCGGACCAGGAACATGCCGATCCGCTGATCGGCCCTGGCATCGGCCGGAAGCGGCCGGCCCTTCAGGTGACGCGCCAGGGCTTCGGCCGCGCGCTCCACCTCGGACCCGGGCATCGCTTCGTCCTCCGGGACGCGCTCGGGCTCGACGTGCTCGATCCGAAACGCGTCGATTACCTCGCGTGCCACGCCGCGCTGTCGCAGCTCCGCCTCGATCATGCGCCGCCCGCGCGGAGCGTGGCGGTCCCGCTGATCGCCCCACCAGCGCGCAAACGCCGCATCGTCCACGTATCCCAGCTCGGCGAGCCGATCGAGCGTCGCCTCGATGACCGGCGCCTCGACTGCGCCACGCCGCAGCCGCCGTTCCAGCTCCCAGCGCGTCCGAGGCCGCGCCCCGAGGAAGCGCACCGCGATCTCCATGGCAGCCGTCGAATCGGTCGCATCGGCGACCCTCGGCCGGGGGCTGCCTGGCGCGCGCATCGGTCCTCGTTACTGGGCCTCGCCGATGCCATCGACGCCGACCTCGATGCTCGCTACGCGCCCACGAATCTCATCGTCGATGCTCTTCGCGATCTCGGGATTGGTCCTGAGGAAGTCGCGCGAATTCTCGCGACCCTGGCCGAGACGCACGTCCCCGTAGTTGAACCAGGCACCCGTCTTGGAGAGCACGCCGGCGGCGACGCCGACGTCGAGCAGGCCACCCTCGACGCTGATCCCCTCGTTGTACATGATGTCGAACTCGGCGACGCGGAAGGGGCTGGCGACCTTGTTCTTGACCACCTTGACGCGGGTCCGCGAGCCGATCGCATCGGTCCCGGACTTGAGGGTTTCGATGCGTCGAATATCCATCCGAACGCTGGCGTAGAACTTCAGCGCTCGGCCGCCGGGCGTCGTCTCGGGGTTGCCGAACATGACGCCGATCTTCTCGCGCAGCTGGTTCGTGAAGACGAGCGCCGTGTTGCTGCGGTTGATAGCACCGGTCAGCTTGCGCAGGGCCTGGCTCATGAGGCGGGCCTGGAGGCCGACGTGGGCGTCGCCCATGTCTCCCTCGATCTCGGCACGCGGCACGAGGGCAGCGACCGAGTCCACGATAACGACGTCGACCCCGTTCGAGCGGATCAGAGTCTCGGCGATCTCGAGCGCCTGCTCGCCGGTATCCGGCTGGCTGACGAGCAGCTCGTCCACGTCGACCCCGACGTTGCGAGCGTAGCCGGGGTCGAGCGCATGCTCCGCATCGATGAAGGCCACGATGCCGCCCATCCGCTGGGCGTTGCCGGCCACGTGGTAGCAGAGCGTCGTCTTGCCGCTCGACTCGGGGCCGTAGATCTCGGTGATGCGACCACGCGGCACGCCGCCGACGCCGAGCGCGAGGTCCAGCGCCACCGACCCGGTCGGGATCGCCTCGACGTTCTGTGCCGCGCGATCGCCGAGACGCATGATCGACCCTCGGCCGAACTGCTTCTCGATCTGGAGGATGGCGGCGTCGACGGCTCGACCACGCTCTCCGTTCTTCTCTACCGGGACCTGGGCTGTTGCCACCGGTGCATCCATCTCGTTCCGCTCCTGAATCAGTCTGTGTGGATCCCGGCGGCGCTAATCACTCCTCGTCGCTGGGCGTGCGCTCCTTGCGCCTCGGCTTGATCAGCTCGACCGATGCCGGCGGCTCGTACGTGGACGTCGGCGGGAGCTTCGGCGCCTTCTCCTTGGCCTTGCGCTTCGGCTCCTTCTTTGGTCGATCCCGGCCCTTTGCCATCGCTCGAAACCTCCTGCATTCGAGCCGGTCGGGCTGTGCTCATCGTGCGCCACCGGCCCTTACCAACCCATTACTCGGCGCTTACCGGCACCGATGCAATCGATTCTACGCTTCGGGCCGTGACAGCTCGCCCGTCGCGCTGCGCCTATTCTACACCCGTGTCATACGATGTCATACGTTCAAGGTTCCGTTCGTTGTGAATCGGCTCCCGCCAGGGTCGCAGGAGAGTCCGCGCTCAGTTCCCCGGCTCAGACCTTCCTGCAAAACCTCTACTGATCTGCTGGCGTAGGTCGGCGAACGTGCCATCGGCCAGTGAGGACCGTACGCGGCGGAGGAGGGCCAGGGTCCACGTCACGTTATGGACCGTTGCCAGCCGGTAGGCGAGCAGCTCACGCGCACGGAACAGGTGCGCCAGGTACGCACGAGAGTGATGGACGCAGGCCTCGCAGGCGCAGGTGGCATCGATCGGCGCCGGGTCATCCTGGAAGCCGGCGTTCCGCAGGTTCAGGCGTCCGGCATCGGTCCAGACCTGTCCCGTGCGTGCCACACGGGTGGGCAGCACGCAGTCGAAGAGGTCGATGCCGCGCTCGACAGCCGTGAAGAAGTCGACCGGTGAGCCGACGCCCATCAGGTAGCGCGGTCGCGGATCGTCGCCCAGCGCATCGGCCACCACGTCCAGCATGGAGGCCATCTCGGCCTTCGACTCCCCCACCGACAGGCCGCCGACCGCGATCCCGTCGAAAGGCAGCGCGCTGATGGCCGCAACGGATGATCGGCGCAGTTCGTGGTCCACGCCGCCCTGGATGATCCCGAAGACCGCCTGGTCGGGTCGTCCGCGAGCGACCAGGGAGCGCGCGGCCCATCGATGCGTTCGCTCCATCGCCTCGGCCACCTGGGCCCTCGGCAGCCCGGGATCCACGAGGTGATCGAACGCCATGGCGATGTCCGATCCCAGCAGCGCCTGGATCTCCATCGCCCGTTCAGGCGTGAGCCGATGCGTCGATCCGTCGAGGTATGAGGTGAAGGTCACGCCATCCTCGTCCACGCGCCTCAGACCGGCCAGGCTGAAGACCTGGAAGCCGCCCGAATCGGTCAGGATCGGACCATCCCAGGCCATGAACCGGTTGAGGCCTCCCAGGCGGGCGATCCGTTCGGCGGTCGGTCGCAGGTTGAGGTGATACGTATTCCCGAGGATCATCTGCGCGCCGGCCGCGTGCAGGTCGCCAGGTGTCAGGGCCTTCACCGTGGCCTGCGTGCCGACCGGCATGAAGTCTGGTGTCTCGATAGGGCCGTGAGCCGTTTCCATGTGACCCAGCCGAGCGAGACCGACGCCGGTCGGCTTGAACGAGTGAGCGATCGGAGCAGGCAATGGCACCGCCCGAGAGGATAGGCTACGTGCACTACGGAGAGAGGTGACGGTCGCGTGCGATTGAGCGAATGGCCGCGAATGCCGTTCCTGAACGACGAGGTGAGGGAATGGATCGCGATCGAGCTGCAGAGTCTCGCCGTCGATGACCTGGCTGTGTACGCCCTCGAGGCGGGCACGGAGGGCGATGAACGCCGGGTGATGATCGCGACCGAGGTCGGCCTGCTCGACCACCGGTACGCGCCCTTCGGGTCGTCCGCACGCTACCGGCTCGCGATGCTCATGTACCCCTGGCAGGTGCTTCGAGGGGTCGAGCTTCGCGCCGATACGTTCCGCCTGTGGGCTCGCGAGCACCGCACGCGCTGGTCATTCCGCCTCCATCACCCGCACTTCGAGGCGGCCACCGAGTCGCCCGACCTCGGCCAGGCGCTGTGCGACCTTGCTCGCGTCTGCGCCGTCATGGCCGAACCGTTCGGTGTCCCTGCCGGCCGCGCGTCGAGCGACGTCCCCGGCGTGATCCCCGGCGGCCCTCGACCGCTGCCGGCCACCCAGGATTCGGCGAAGCCGACCGCCCTCCGCCCGGGCGAGGCCTCGCCATCGACCGCCGAGGGCGCAGAGGGCGCGGGCAGGCAGTCCTCGGCGCCGGACGAAGCCGGGGCGGAAGCCACCGCCGTTCCGATCGGCGAGGGCGACGGTGCAAGCGAGCTTTCCGATGAGCAGCGGGCTGCCGTCCCGACCCGGTCCGACGACCAGGCCTGATCGCCGATTGCATCTCAGAAGATCAGCATGGCGTCGCCGAAGCTGAAGAACCGATATCCCGACGCCAACGCGGTTCGGTAGGCATCCAGCAGCGAATCCCGCGCCTCGAGCGAGCCCGCATCCTTCATTCCGGACTGCACGAATGCGGTGACGAGCAGCAGCAGCGAGCTGCGCGGCAGATGGAAATTCGTGACCAGCGCATCCACCGCCGCGAATTGGTGCGGCGGAGTGATGTAGAGATCGGACCAGCCCGTCGGCGCGTCCGTGCGTGCGGCGGTCTCCAGGACGCGCACCGCTGTCGTGCCGATCGCGACCACCCGTCCTCCATCGCTCCGCGTGGCTTCGATCGCACCGCGCGTGGCCCTGGGAACCTCGTACCACTCCCGGTGGATCTCGTGCTCGTCGACGAACTCGCCATCGAGCGGTCGGAAGGTGTCCAGACCGACATGGAGGGTGACCGTGGCACGGCGCACGCCCTGCGACTCGAGGGCGGCGAGCAGCTGCGGCGTGAAATGCAGGCCGGCGGTCGGCGCCGCGGCCGAGCCGAGAGGCCGGGCGTAGACGGTCTGGTAGCGGTCAGCGGGCGTGGCGCGCTCATGGATGTAGGGAGGAAGCGGCATCTCCCCGTCCGTCAGCATCAGGGCGTGCGCATTCCCCTGGATGCGAACGCTGCGCAGCCCGTCGCGTAGCCGCTCGCCGATCTCGACCGTCCTGCCGGAGCGAAGGGTGAGGACCGATCCCACGGCGACTCGGCGGGAGGGACGCACCAGCGCCTCCCACCGCTCGGGGTCGTCGCGGCTCGGACGCAGGAGGAGGATCTCGGCGGCTCCGCCTCCCGGGCGGGCGGCGGGAAGGCGCGCCGGCATCACCCGCGAATCGTTGACGACGAGCAGATCCCCCCGTCGCAGCCAGGTACCGATCTGGGCGAACCGCCCGTGCTCGAGCCGCCCGTCGGATCGGTCCATGACCAGCAGCCGCGAAGCGTCGCGGGGCTCGGCCGGCACCTGGGCAATGGCTTCGGGCGGCAGGACGTAGTCGAAGTCCTCGGTCCGGAGGCGGCCGCTGGTCACGCAGGAAGCGTAGCGCCCGCCCGGCCGAACGGGACGGGCGCCATCGGTACAGGCAGCGGTCAGGCGCTGATACCGCCCGGCAGCAGAGCCTGTGCGAAGTAAATGACGAAGGCCAGCGCGACCAGCCACATGAGCGGATGAATCGCCGCGAGCTTTCCGAGGGCGATCTTGATGATCACCCAGGTGACGAAGCCGGCGCCGATGCCGATCGTGATGCTGAAGGTCAACGGCATCAAGATGAGCGTCAGGAGCGCCGGGAATCCCTCCTCGACGTCCGCAAAGTCGATGTCCTTGATGAGCGTGGCCATTAGGTACCCCACGACAACCAGCACGGGGCCAGTGGCGACGAACGGCACCAGCGTCGCGAGCGGCGAAAGCAGGATGGCGATCAGGAACAGGACGCCCACGACGACCGCCGTGAGCCCGGTCCTCCCACCCTCCGCAACGCCGGCCGCGCTCTCGATGTAGCTGGTGTTCGAGCTGATCCCGGCAGCGCCACCGACCGATGCGGCGACCGAGTCCACCAGCAGCAGGCGTCCGACGCCGGGGACGCGACCATCGGGATCGGTGAGTCCGGCCTGCTCGGCGACCGCGGTGGCCGTGCCCATGGTGTCGAAGAAGTCGGTCAGCATGAAACTGAAGATCGTCAGGAGCGCGGCAACCAGGCCAAGTGTCGAGAACACGTTGAAGAGGTCGAACTCGCCGAGCGTCGAGAAGTCGGGCGTCACCGTGAAGCTCTCTGGCAACGGTTGGACTCCGACGATGAGCGCCACCACCGTGGTGATGAGGATGCTCAGGACGAGCGCGGCCGGAACTCTCCGCGCGAAGAGCACGATCGTCACGAGCAGGCCGAAGAGGAAGACTCCCAACGCGGGCGTGCTCGGAAAGATGAACTGCACCGGGATCGGGTCGGTTGCGACCGGGTTGTTGACGATGATCCCGACATCCACGAGACCGATGAACAGGATGAACAATCCAATGCCCACGCCGATCGCCCGCTTCAGGCCGATGGGCACGGCATTCATGACCGCCTCGCGCAGCCCAACGAGCACGAGCAACAGCACGACGAGCCCCTCAATGACGATTACGCCCATCGCGCCTGCGGGCGTCAGCCCTGCCGTCAGGACGAGCCCGAAGGCCACCGCCGAGTTGATCCCGAGGCCGGCGGCCAGGGCGATCGGGTAATTGCTGACGAGGCCCATCGCAATGCTCAGCACGCCGGCGACGAGCGCCGTCGCCGCGGCTGCCGCTGGAATGAACGCTCCCGCGGCCGCCTCATCGCCCGCGAACATGTTCGACAGGATGATCGGGTTCAGGAACAGGATGTAGGACATGACCATGAAGGTCGCGAGACCCGCCTTCATCTCGGTCCCAACGGTCGTCCCCCGCTCAGTGAGCTTGAAGAAGCCGTCGAGCCCACCGCGTTCCGGTTGGTCCTCGACCCCTCTCCGGGGCACCTCAGCTGCCTGTGTTTCCACTCGGGTCACCCTCCACTCCGTGGCACGCGAGGTCCCGGTGTTCGGCATCCCGGACCCGTGCCGCTGCGCAGCCTACTCCGAGCCGATGCGTGCCGCGCCCGTTTTCAGCGAGCGGCCTCGCCCGCCGCCCTAACGGCGCAGGAAGAGGTTCACGATAATCGTGAGGATCAGGCTGACGACGATCATGGTCGCGATCGGGAGGTAGAACCCGCCCCGCTCACCCTCGATGGCGATGTCGCCCGGGAGGCGTCCGAACGGCAGCCGCACGCCGAGCATGGCCAACCCGCCGACCACCACCAGCACGACGCCGATGACGAGCAGGATCCGGCCGAGCTCTGGAGTCATGCCACTATCGTCTAGCCGTCGAATAGCCCCGGCTGTGCCGGTTCGCCCGCGGAGCCGGCCGGCGGGGTCAACCCGAGATGCTCCCAGCCGCCCCGGGTGAGCTGGCGCCCGCGAGATGTACGGGCCAGCAAGCCGATCTGCATGAGGTACGGCTCGACGACGTCCTCGATCGTCTCAATCGGCTCGCTCACGGTCGCCGCCATGGTCGCCAGCCCCACCGGGCCTCCGGCGTGGTGATCGGCCATGGCCTGCAGCAGCTGGCGGTCCATGGCGTCCAGGCCGCGGCCGTCGATCTCCAGCAGCGCCAGCGCATCGGCCGCCAGCTCGACGGTCACTCCCCCGTCCCCGCCGCCGCGCACCTGGGCGTAGTCGCGCACCCGCTTGAGCAGCCGGTTTGCGATGCGCGGCGTGCCGCGCGAGCGACCGGCGACGAGCCGCGCGGCGTCATCGGTCAGGGACACATTCAGGATCTCGGCCGAGCGTCTGAGTATGCGCTCGAGCTCCGGTTCGGTGTAGTAGTCGAGCCGATAGGTGACCCCGAAGCGGTCCCGCAGCGGTCCGGTGATGGACCCCACGCGCGTCGTCGCCCCGATCACCGTGACGTGCTCGATCTGGAGCCTCACGGTGCGGGCTCCGGGCCCCTTGCCGAGCACCACGTCGAGCGCGAAGTCCTCCATGGCCGGGTAGAGGATCTCCTCGACCGCGTGGCTGAGCCGGTGGATCTCGTCGATGAACAGCACGTCCCCCTTGCCCAGCGCCGTGAGCACCGCGGCCAGGTCGCCCGCGCGCTCGATGGCCGGCCCGGAGGTGGTGCGGATCTGGGCGCCCATCTCGGCCGCCACGATGTTCGCCAGGGTCGTCTTGCCGAGCCCGGGCGGCCCATACAGCAGCACGTGGTCGACCGGCTCGGACCGATGCTGCGCCGCGTCGATCAGGATGGCGAGGTTCTGCTTGACTCGATCCTGGCCGGCGAACTCGTCGAGTCGGCGCGGCCGGACGGTCGACTCGAGGGCGAGCTCCTCGTCAGCGATCTCCGTGCTGCTGATGCGCTCGATGGTCATCGGTCCCCGCTCGGATGGAACATGTGAGCGATTCTAGTCGAGCGCCTCGCTCGCCCACCGCCTGACGAGCTCATGGTGCGCAGACCAGGCTTGCCAGACCGATTCGGCCCATCGGCGCACGAGGCGCCCGTGCGATTCGGCGTCTTCGGCCGCCAACGCGTCCAACACTGTCAGCCCGGAGACCGCCGGCGCGTCGAGCCACGGCCATTCGCGATCCTCCCTTGCCAGGCGCCGAGTGATCGGATTGAGCCGCGCGCTTCCCAGCCCGTGCTCGAGCCAATGGCAGAGACCGATGAGGTGGATGGCGATCGATTGCCGCTGCCGCTTGCCGTCGACGCCCGGATGCTGCACCGCGTAGACGTCCACCGTGTGCCGATGAATCCAGCCATACCCGGGGTCCTGAAACTCGCGAGCGATGAGCTCGCCGAATGCCGCCCAGCAAGCGGCGGATGCGCCGATGTACTCATGAGCCGTCCCGCGCGTGAGCGGCAGGAAGAGCGCTCCGCACCCTGGACAGGCCTCGCCCAGTGACTCGAGATCCATTGGTGTATCGACGTCCGGTGGGTGTGCGGCGACCTCGACATTCGCAACCAGCCCGGGATGCCGATCGAGCACGGATCGGAGTCCGTGGTCACCGACCGCGTCATCTGCCAGCGCGAATGCCGTGCGACGAAGCAGGACGGGCGGGGCAAGGCGCCCGTCTGCGCTGCTGGCGATGATCGGCCTGTCGCTGGACGTATCCAGGAGGGCGCGGATCGTGCTGATCGGGAGTGTGGGCTGGTCGCCGAGCAAAACGACCGCGGCGTCCAGCTCAGCCGGCACCGCCGCGAGGCCGAGTCGTAGGGAGCGGCTGAGGCCCGCGGCCGGCTCGGGGTTGACCTCCGCGACGACGTCGGGCGGGACGGCGATCCCCGGCGGGACGACGGCGATGACGGGACGGAGGCCCGCGCGATGCGCGAGGTCGCACACCGCGAAGAGCATGGTGGCGGTGCCCAGTGGCGCAAGCTGTTTCGGCCGGCCGAAGCGCGATGACGCGCCTGCAGCGAGGATGACGGCCGCTACCTGCATCGGCCCATTCTGAAGGCGCCCGCACTCCGCGGCGTTCCTCTCAAGCGTCAACCGACTGCGATGTCATCCATCTTCGCCACATGATTCACGACGCTGCGTACCGGCGCGTTACCAGCGGCCTACGATGCGCACATGCCTGAGTCGTATGAGCTGCTCATCGAGCACGGGACGGTCGTCGACGGCAGCGGCGGGGCTGGATTCGCGGCCGCCGTCGGCGTCCGAGATGGCCGCCTGGAGGTGATCCGGGGAAGGACCGACGCGCACCACGCAGCGTCGCGGATCGATGCGACCAACCGGGTTGTGGCGCCGGGCTTCGTCGATCTGCACAGCCACTCGGGGCTGATGATCTTCGCCGATCCAGCCCACGAGCCAAAGGTGCGCCAGGGCGTGACGACCGAGGTGATCGGCGTCGACGGGCTGAGCTACGCCCCGATCCCCGACTCGCAGGATCTGGACGCACTCGTTCACATGAATGCGGGGCTCGATGGCGCCCCCGCCGAGGCTCGGCCGTACGACTGGTCGACCGTCGAGAGCTACCTGGATCGGCTGGACGCGCTCCATCCATCGGTGAACCTGGCCTACCTCGTGGGCAACTCAGCGCTCCGGCTGGCGACCATCGGTTGGGAGGAGGTCGAGACAAGCGCATCAGATATCGCGAACATGCGCGCGATGCTGCGGGAGGCGATGGAGCAGGGCGCCATCGGTCTCTCGTCCGGGCTGGACTATCCGCCGGGCGCCTATGCCAGCACACAGGAGCTCGCCGACCTGACCGCCGAGGCTGGCCTCTATCACACCCACGTCCGATACGCGCTCGGCGACCGCTATCTCGACCCATTCCGCGAGGCGATCGAGATCGGTCGGCGCGGCGACGGAGCCACACACATCACCCACTTCTATCACCGGCAGACGTTTCCGGACGGCCCCGGACCGATGCTGGCGCTGGTCGACGACGCCCGTGCCGAGGGCCTCGACGTCACCTTCGACACCTACCCCTACGAATGGGCCAGCACCCGGCTGCTGATCATGATCCCGCCGTGGGTCCAGGCGGGTGGACCGATGCCTACCAGAGAGCGACTGGCGGATGCATCCGTACGTGACCGCATTCGCCATGAGCTGGCAGAGCGCGGCGTCCTGTACGCGGGGCGAAACGCCTGGGACGACGTGCGGCTCGGCGCGTTCACTCGGCCGGACCTGCTCCGCTGGGAGAGCATGACGCTCGCGGACGTGATTGCGGATCGCGGTCAGGATCCGGTCGACGTCCTCTGTGATCTCCTGATCGAGGAGGACCTGCGAGTCAACCAGGTCACGCCGGGGCCGTGGACGGAGACACTGCGCGACTTCATCGCGCACCCGGTCGGGATGATCGGGACCGATTCGACCTTCGTCGCTGCCAAGCCCTCGCCTCGGACGTACGGCTCCTTCCCACGCGTGCTCGGCCAGTTCGTGCGCGAGGAGGCGCTCCTCGGCCTGGAGAATGCGGTGCGCTCGATGACCTCGGCGCCGGCGGCGCGCCTCGGTCTCTCTGACCGAGGCCTGGTGCGAGACGGCTACGTCGCCGATCTCGTCATTCTCGATCCAGACCGTGTCCGCTCCAACGCAACCTATGACGAGCCGCGGCAGTTCCCGGACGGGATCGAATGGGTCGTGGTCGCCGGCGAGGTCGTGGTCGAGCCCGGCCGGCACACCGGCGCGCGGCCGGGTCGGGTCCTCAGGGGCGGCCGATGATCGCCGCCGCAGCCGCTCGGACTGGACCACGCGCTAGGATGCATGGATGGAGCGCCCCAGCCTGACCGTCCGCAGCCTGCCTCCCGGCGTGATCGCGCCCGACACGCAACCGCTCGTCATTCCGACCGATGCGCCGGCAGCCGGGCGTGCAAGCCCCGCTCCGCCCCTCCGCCGCGAGGGGCCGGCCAAGCTCAACGGCAGCGCCATGTACACCGACGATCTCGTCGTTCCGGGGGCCTGGTTCGGCGCCACGATTCGCTCGACGCAGCCGCATGCCCGACTGATCGGCATCGAGCTGGACGATGCGTTCGACTGGAGCCGGGTGGTCGTCGGCACCGCGGACGACATCCCCGGCGAGAATGTCGTCAGCCTCATCGAAGACGACCAGCCGGTGCTCGTTCCTGTCGGCGGGGAGATCCGGCACCAGGCGGAGCCCTGCGCGTTGATCGCGGCGCCGGATCGCGCCACCCTGGCCGAGGCGAGGCGCCACGTCGCCCTTCGCTGCGAGCGACTTCCTGCCGTGTTCGATCCGCTCAAGTCGGAGACGGAGTTCGCCCACTACACCGTGGAGCGCGGCGACCCGGCGGCTGCCATGGCCGGCGCGCAGCTGGTGATCGAAGGGACCTACCGCGTCGGCCACCAGGAGCAGCTCTACATCGAGAACCAGGCGATGATCGCCGTGCCGCGCGAAGATGGCGGCGTGACCGTGCACGGCTCCCTCCAATGTCCGTACTACGTTCACAAGGCGATGAAGCGAGCGCTGGCCATGGGTGACGAGCTGGCGGTGGTCGTCCAGGCGGAAACCGGAGGCGGCTTCGGCGGCAAGGAGGAGTACCCCAGCGTCATCGCCCTGCACGCCGCGCTCCTCGCGCTGAACCTCAAGAAGCCGGTCCGCATGATCTACGACCGCCACGAGGACATCAGCGCCACGACCAAGCGCCACCCCGCCGTGGTGCGGTACCGCTCCGGCGTCTCAGGGACCGGCGAGCTGATCGCCCAGGAGATCGAGGTCATCATGGATGGCGGCGCGTACTGCACGCTGACCCCGGTGGTGCTCAGCCGCGGCGTGCTGCACGCCGGCGGGCCGTATCGGTGCGAAAACGTGCGGATCACGGGGCGCGCCATGGCCACCAACACGCCGCCCAACGGCGCCTTCCGTGGGTTCGGCGCCCCGCAGACCGAGTTTGCGGCTGAGTTGCAGATCAACCGCATCGCGGAGGCGCTCGAGGCTTCTCCGCTCGACCTGCGCCGGCGGTGGGTCTACCGGGAGGGCGACGTGACGCCCACCGGCCAGGTCCTGAACGAGAGCGTCGGGGGGATCGAGGTCCTGGAAGCGGCGGCGGCGGAATCCGCCTTCGATCGCACCCATGCCCAGACGCGGTCCATGCGAGAGGGCCGCACCGATGGGGCCCGCACCGCCACCGGGATCGGACTGGCGCTGGCGTGGCATGGCGCCGGCTTCACCGGATCCGGGGAGGTCAGGCTCGCCTCGGTTGCCAGCCTGGAGCTGACCGAAGAGGGCCGCATCCGGATCCTGACCGCCTCCACCGAGATGGGCCAGGGCACCAAGACGATCTTTCCACAGATCGTGGCGGGGGCTCTGGGCGTCGACTACGACGAGGTGGAGATTGCGCCGCAGGACACGTCGATCGTCCCCGACTCCGGCCCCACGGTGGCATCGCGCACCGCCATGGTCGTCGGCGGCCTGCTCATCAGGGCCGCCGAGCGAATGCGCGCGGCGGTCGAGACCCAGTCGGGTCGATCCTTCGCCGACTCCTACGGCGAGGTCGGGCCGATGCGGATCGACGAGCACTTCGTCCCCTACCCCGGTGAGCCGTTCGACGACGAGCGGTATACCGGCGACGCCTACCCCGCCTTCGGCTGGGCGGCCGCGGTGGCGAAGGTGGAGGTCGACCTCGACACCGGCGAGGTGGCGGTGCGCGATTGCGTCAGCGCCAACGACATCGGTCGCGTCATTCACCCGATCCTGGCCGAGGGCCAAATCGAGGGCGGCACGCTCCAGGCGATCGGATACGCCACCATCGAGGAGATGAAGCTGATCGATGGGCGCTACCTGAACGACCGGCTCGCGACCTACATGATCCCGACCTCCCTCGATGCGCCGCGCCTGAAGTCGATCCTGGTGGAGAAGCCATTCTCAGGGGTGCCGCACGGCGCGAAGGGGATCGGCGAGCTGCCGATGGACGTGGGCGCGCCGGCGGTGGTCGCTGCAATCCACGACGCCACCGGTGTCTGGATCCACGACCTGCCGGCGACCCCGGAGCGCATCCTGATGGCGCTGACCGGTGGGCCGGCGGTCCCCGCGCCCGGCGTTTCGATGGAGGAGCCAGCCCCCCGGACCCCTCCCATCGAGGATCTGCCCGCGGGCGGCGACAGGATGCCGTTCCGCGCGCCCACCGACCCCGGTGAGCCGCGATGAGCTTCGCTTTCACCGTGAACGGCGAGCCCGTCGAGGTCGAGGCCACCGGCACCCGGCGCCTGCTCGACGTCCTGCGCGAGGATCTGGGCCTCACCGGCACCAAGGAGGGGTGCGGCGAGGGCGAGTGCGGCGCGTGCAGCATCCTCCTCGACGGGGCTGTGGTCGACGCCTGCCTGGTGCCGGTCAGCCAGGCGCGTGGCGCATCGGTCCGGACGGTCGAAGGCATGGCCGATGACGGTCGCCTGGACATCCTTCAACAGGCTTTCCTCGAGACGGGCGGAGCGCAATGCGGCATCTGCACGCCGGGCATGCTCATGGCCGGCGACGCGTTTCTGGCGTCCGGCGCCGAGCCGAGCGAGGTCAACATCCGGGAGGCGATCGCCGGAAACCTGTGCCGTTGCACCGGCTACACGAAGATCATCGACGCGATTGCCCTTGCCGCACAGCGGAGTGCTGCCTCATGACCGATACTCCCGACACCCTCGAGAACGCCCTCGCAGACCGCGACGTGTCGCTGGCAGTCACGCCCGGCCAGCTCGTCCTGCTGGTGATCGGCGTCTTCCTCCTGCTCCGCATCCTTCGAGGCCTCAGACGCTAGACCGATGCCGAACGCCATCGAGCCGCCCTCGGAATCCCCGAGCAGCCTGGAAAGGGCGTATGCGCTGCTGGCCGATCGGGCCGATGGTACATGGCGGCCGCTGGCGGGCGGGACCGACCTCATGGTCCAGATGACCGGCGAAACCGGCGAGGCGCCGGACCGGGTGCTCGACATCTGGGGGCTCGACGAGCTGCGGGGCATCGCGGTCGACGGCGATCGGCTCGTCATCGGTGCGTTGACGACCTACACCGAGCTGCGGCGATCCGACGTCATCGCCGAGCTTGTACCCGCGCTGGTGGATGCCGCTGCCACGATCGGAGCCGCCCAGATCCAGAATCGTGGCACGATCGGCGGCAATATCGTCAACGCATCTCCGGCTGGCGACACGCTGCCCGTGCTGCTGGCGATGGGTGCGGAGCTGGTGCTCGGCTCGGTCGGCGGCGAGCGCTCCGTGCACGCCGACGACTTCTGGCCGTCGTATCGCACCACGGCCCGGCGCGAAGACGAGCTGCTCCTGCGGGTCCGGATCCCGCTCGTCCCGGGTCGGCAGGTCCGCTTCCGCAAGATCGGCACGCGGCGGGCGCAGGCGATCAGCAAGGTGGTCATGGCCCTCGCCTGGCGTGCCCATGCCGATACGGGCCCCTGGACCGACGTGCGCCTCGCGCTCGGCTCCGTGGCCGCCACCACCGTCCGCGCCCCGACGACCGAAGCGGTGCTCGAGGGCGCGGTACCCACGCGTGAGACGGCGGACGCCGCC
Source organism: Candidatus Limnocylindria bacterium (assembly GCA_046261895.1). Lineage (GTDB taxonomy): Bacteria > Chloroflexota > Limnocylindria > QHBO01 > QHBO01 > JACDBZ01. The sequence goes on along the minus strand of JBHENV010000208.1, from coordinate 2,080 downwards.
GCGCATGCGCTCAGCGCGGAGCTTGAGCCCATCGACGACGTCCGCTCGACTGCCGAGTATCGGCGTCTGGTGGCCGGGCGCGTCCTCCATCGGCTCATCCGCGACGCGGGTGGCTGGTGATGACCGGCGCTCCCATCCCCGAGGCGACGGTCTTCGCTCGGCCGGCAGACTTCCGCGCCTGGCTCGAGGCGAATCACGAGAACGCCACGGAGCTGTGGGTCGGCTATTACCGAAAGAGCGTGCCGAAGACCTCGATGACGTACAGGGAGGCCGTGGACGAGGCACTCTGCTTCGGCTGGATCGATGGTGTCGGCCGGCGGATCGACGACGAGGTTCATGCCAACCGATTCACACCGCGCACGAGGCGGAGCACCTGGAGCGCGGTGAACGTCGCGCGCATTGGCGAGCTGATCGCCGAGGGTCGCGTCCATGAATCCGGGCTGCGTGCCTTCGAGGCACGGACCACCGGCAACACCGGCATCTACTCATACGAGAATCGCCCCGCCGACCTGCCGGATGCCTATCTCGTGCAGCTCCAATCCAGCGAGCCCGCGTGGAGCTGGTGGCAGGCGCAGACGCCAGGATATCGGCGCGCGGCGACCTGGTGGGTCGTATCGGCCAAGCAGGAGGCGACCCGGGATCGTCGGCTCGCGACGTTGATCGACGACTGCGCCGCCGGGCGCATGATCAAGTCGATGCGATACGGTCGTGACGCCGGATGAGCCTGACGGCTGGGACAATGCAGCGATGACGACCACCTCGCGGGGCGTCGAATTCACCGGCCCCGCCGAGCACGCCGACGAGGTCCTGACGCCCGAGGCGCTGAGCTTCGTGGCGGAGCTGCAACGGCACTTCAATCCCGAGCGGGAGCGGCTGCTGGCGGACCGCGCATTGCGGCAGGCCCGCCTGGATGCGGGTGAGGTGCCCGACTTCCTTCCCAATCCGATCGAGAGCCGGGATTCCGAGTGGCGGGTCGCGCCGGCGCCGCCCGACTTCGACGACCGCCGGGTCGAGATCACCGGTCCGGCCGAGCCGAAGATGCTGATCAATGCGCTGAACTCGGGGGCATCGGTCTTCATGGCCGACTTCGAGGATTCGCTCTCCCCCACCTGGGAGAACGTGGTGACCGGCCACTGGGCAGTGTCAGAGGCCGTGCGTCGGCGCCTGACCTTCCAGACCGATGAGAAGGCGTACGTGCTCAACGACTCGATCGCGACGCTCTGCATCCGGACACGCGGCTGGCACCTGGAGGAGGCGCATGTACTCGTCGACGGAGCACCTATCAGCGCCAGCATCTTCGACTTCGGCATCTGGTTCTTCCACAACGCTCGAGAGCTCCTGGCACGCGGGTCGGGGCCGTACGTATACCTGCCCAAGCTCGAAAGCCACCTCGAGGCGGCGCTCTGGAACCGGATCTTCGTGGCAGCACAGGGGTCGCTCCGCATCCCGCACGGGTCGGTGCGCGCCACGGTCCTGATCGAGACCATCCTGGGCGCATTCGAGATGGATGAGATCCTGTTCGAGCTGCGCGATCACGCGGCCGGGCTCAACGCGGGCCGCTGGGACTATATCTTCAGCATCGTCAAGAAGTTCCGATCTCGCGCCGACATGATCCTGCCGGACCGAGCGGCGGTCACGATGACCGTGCCGTTCATGCGTGCGTACACCGAGCTGCTGGTGCAAACCTGTCACCGGCGGGGGGCTCACGCCATGGGGGGCATGGCTGCCTTCATCCCGTCCCGGCGAGATCCGCAGGTCAACGAGAAGGCCCTGGTGAAGGTCCGCGAGGACAAGGAGCGCGAATCCGCCGACGGCTTCGACGGCACCTGGGTGGCTCATCCCGATCTCGTGCCGATCGCGCGCGAGATCTTCGATGGCATACTGGATGATCGCCCGAACCAGAAGGACCGTACCCGCCCCGAGGTGAGCGTCGAGCCTCGTGACCTGATCGACGTGCGGATACCGGGCGGCTCGGTCACCGAGCACGGCGTGCGCGCGAACGTCTCGATCGGCCTCTCCTACCTCGCCAGCTGGCTCGCCGGCAATGGGGCGGCGGCGATCAACAACCTCATGGAGGACG
>JBHENV010000207.1:0-5964 GCA_046261895.1 Candidatus Limnocylindria bacterium | reverse complement strand
CGCCAGGCAGGCGGCCGCAACCGCCGGCGGGTGGGAGGTGGAGAAGAGGAACGGGCGGGCACGGTGCTCGAGGACCGTCCGCAGGCTCCCCGGCCCCGCGACGTACCCGCCCAGGACGCCGATCGCCTTCGAGAGCGTGCCCACCTGCACCTGCACGCGACCGTTGAGATCGAAGTGGTCGACGCTCCCCCGTCCGTTCCGACCCAGCACGCCGGAGGCGTGCGCGTCGTCCACCATGACGACCGCATCGGCCTCCTCGGCCGCCTGGACGATCTCGGGAAGCTTCGCGATGTCGCCGTCCATGCTGAAGACGCCATCGGTGATGACCAGGATGGTCCGGTCCGCATCGGTCTTACGAATTCCGCCCAGGGTGGCGCGCAGCGCATCGATATCGGCGTGCGGGAAGATCCTGCGCTCGGCCTTGGTGAGGCGGATGCCGTCGATGATGCTGGCATGGTTGAGGGCGTCGCTCACGATGGTCGCCCCATCCGGCGCCAGGATCGGGATGACGCCTGTGTTGGCGGTGAATCCCGACTGGAAGGTGAGCACCGCCTCGGTGTGCTTGAAGGTGGCCAGCCGTACCTCGAGTTCCTCGTGGAGGGACATGGTCCCGGCGATCGTGCGCACCGCGCCGGATCCGGCGCCGAACTCCTGGACGGCCTTCAGTGCGGCCTCGCGCAGCTTCGGGTGGGTGTTCAGGCCGAGGTAGTTGTTCGAGCTGAGCGTGATCACCTCGCGTCCGTCGATGACGCATCGGCTCTTCTGCTCGCTCTCGACCACCCGCAGCCGCCGATACAGGCCCCGCGCCTTGAGCACCTCGATCTCCGCATCGAGGAAGGCGAGCGGGTTGCGAGCTCGTGCCCGCGTCGTCAGATCGGTCATGGATCGAGTATATTCCGGCGCTTCTACGCCTCTCTTGACGGACTCCTACGGGATCAGCACGACCTTGCCGGCATGTCGGGAGGCGATGAGGTCGAAGCCCTGCTCCCAGTCGGCCAGGTCGAGGCGATGGGTGATGATCGGCGAGACGTCGAGCGCTCCCGATCGCAGCAGCGCCTGCGTCCGCTCCCAGGTGTCATAGATGCGCCGGCCGTAGATGCCGTGCAGGCGCAGGCCCTTCATGATCACGAGCTCGCTGAGGTCGACGCGCGGTGTCTGGCCGAAGATGCCGAGCAGGCTGATACGCCCACCACGCGTCGCGACTCGCAACGCCTGGTCGAGGGCGGGGGCGGCGCCGCTCATCTCGAGCACGATCTCCACGCCATCGCCCCCGGTTGCCTCGCCGATCCGCTCCTCGGTTGCCTGGTCCGATGCATCCAGGGCGAGATGTGCACCCATCGTCCGCGCCAGGTCGAGCCGATACGCCTCCGTGTCGGTGGCGATCACCAGTGCGGCGCCGGCCGCTCGGGCGATGCCGACGGCGCACAGGCCGATCGGCCCGCAGCCGGTGACGAGCACGCTCTTGCCATCGATCGGCTCGACGAAGGCGGCGTGCACGGCGTTGCCCATCGGCTCCTGGAGCGCGACCACGGCTGGATCCAGACCGTTCGACTCGATCGCATTCGCCTCGGGGATGACGACCTGCTCGGCGAAGCCGCCGTCGACATGGACGCCGATCACCCGCAGGTTGCGGCACAGGTGCATGTCGCCGCGCGTGCACTGGGCACAGGTCCAGTCGAAGAGGTGCGACTCCACGCCGACAAGGTCGCCCTCCCTGACACGGGTCACGCCCGATCCGGCGGCGATGACCGTTCCGGCGACCTCGTGCCCCAGGATCCGTGGCGGCAGCAGGTTCTCCGCGGCCCAATCGTCCCAGCTGAAGAGGTGGTAGTCGGTGCCGCAGATGCTGGCGGCTTCCACGCGCAGGAGCACCTCACCGTCGCCTGGCGTCGGGACCCGCCGCTCGATGAGCTCGGCACCGGGTGCCGGCCGCATCTTCGCCAGCGCGCGCATGGTGCGGACGGCCGTGGAGCTCATGGAGCGCAAGTATAGGAAGGGTCGGAGCCTCCGGCCCGATCAGCGCCGGCGCCCCTTGGCGTCACCTCGCCGCGATCAGGCGCTGCACGGCATCCAGCCAGACGTCCTGGATGGTCGAATCCAAACTGTGTGCGGGTTGCCAGCCGGTACGCGATGTCAGGCGCTCGGCAGAGCCGACGATCACGGGCACGTCGACCGCCCGCAGTCGATCCGGATCCACGACCACCTCCACCTGCAGGCCGCTGGCGGCGATGAGTCGCTCGAGTACCGCGCCGATGCTGACGGCCGAGCCGGACGCGACGTTGATCGGCTCCCCGACATGCCTGCCGACGACGATGAGCCGATACGCCCGAACGACGTCACGCACGTCGGTGAAGTCCCGTTGCGCCGAAAGATTGCCGACCCGGATGACCCCTTTCCCGCCCGCCGCCGCCGACTCTGCCAGCTGGGCGGCCAACGAAGGCACGACGAACGACGTTCGCTGGCCGGGGCCGATGTGGTTGAACGCTCGCGCCACCGCCACCGGCAGCCCATGTGAGCGGTGGAACGCAAGCCCGATGGCTTCCTGAGCCACCTTCGTGGCGCCATACAGATTCACGGGGGCGACCACCTGCGACTCGGTCACCGGACGCGCCGTCACCGCGCCGTACACCTCCGAGGAGCTGGGGATCAGCACCTGAGGCCGGTCGGGCAGACGCACAGCCGCATCCAGGAGGTACGCCGTACCGCGCACGGTCACATCGAGCGCGTGGCCGATGTCGGAGCTGGCGTCCGGCCCGAACGCGACGGCGGCCAGGTGGTAGATGACCTCCGGCCGCGCCCACGAGACGAGTGACCGTACCGATGCGGGGTCGGACAGGTCGAGTGATTGGGACTGCCTCCGAGTGCCAGTGGAGCTGGCGCTCCATACGTCGTCCCCCGACGCCTCGAGGTGCTCGACCAGCCAGCGGCCGACGAACCCGTCAGCGCCGGTGACGAGCGCCTTCACGCCCCGTGCAGGATCGGCCGCTTCGTGCTGGCCACTCCGTGCCGGATCGCCTCCTCGAGCCGCGCCACGTCGGCGTCGACCATTCCCGCCACGAGGCCGGCGAACGTGACCGTGGGCTCCCAGCCGAGCTCGTTTCGGGCCTTCGATGCGTCGCCAACGAGCAGATCGACCTCGGCGGGTCGAACGAGGGACGGGTCCGACTTAACGTAATCACGGTAATCGAGGTTTAGGTGTCCGAAGGCCGCCTCGCACAGCTCGCGGACCGAGTGCGTCTCGCCGGTCGCGATGACGTAGTCATCCGGAGCGTCCTGCTGGAGCATGAGCCACATCGCTCGGACGTAGTCGCCGGCGAAGCCCCAGTCGCGCTTGGCCTCCAGGTTGCCGAGCGTGAGGTCCGTGGCAAGCTCCAGCTTGATGCGCGCTGCCCCGTCGGTGATCTTGCGGGTGACGAACTCCAGGCCTCGTCGGGGGGACTCGTGGTTGAACAGGATGCCACTCACCGCAAAGAGGTCGTAGCTCTCGCGATAGTTGAGCGTGATCCAGTGTCCATACACCTTCGCGACGCCATACGGTGAGCGGGGATGGAACCGCGTCATCTCTCGTTGCGGCACCTCGGTCACCAGGCCGAACATCTCGCTCGAACTGGCCTGATAGAACCGGATGGACGGGTTGACCTGCCGGATCGCCTCCAGCAGCCGGGTCACGCCCAGGGCGGTGAACTCTCCCGTCAGCACCGGTTGGTTCCACGACGTCGGGACGAACGACTGCGCGGCAAGGTTGTACACCTCGTCGGGCTCCACCTCCCGCAGCGCGTGAGCCAGCGAGTTCTGATCCAGGAGGTCACCCTGGACGATCTCGAGCCGATCGATGAAGTGAGCGATGCGGTCATACGTCACCGTGCTGGTGCGCCGGGTCATGCCAACCACCCGGTAGCCCTGCTCGAGAAGGAGCTCGGCGAGGTACGAACCGTCCTGGCCGGTGATGCCGGTGATGAGCGCGGTCTTGGTCAAGCTCTCCCTCCTCATGGGGCGCCCGGGGAATGCCCGATGACGATGATAGTCCGAGACGACTTGTGGCAGGCTCAACCTTCTCATCCGGGCGCTTGGCGACCGCAATGACGCCGCCGCCGTCTAGACTCGATCGCGCAGGTAAAGAAGCACATGTAGGGGCATCGCCATTCCATGCAGATCGACCCACAGCTCATCGGCTATCCGCGTATCGGACCACGGCGCGAACTGAAACGGGCGCTCGAGCGAGCATGGTCGGGTCGGATGCACCGCCCCGAGCTTGACGCACGGTTGACGGAGCTTCGGTCGGAGCACCTCCAAGAGCAGCGGGACCTCGTCGGCTCCGCGGTCGACGACTACTTCCTCTACGACGAAGTCCTCGAGACCGCGATGATGTTCGGCATCCTGCCGGCGCATCTGGCCACCCGCATCGCGGACGACCCATTCGAGGTGCTCACCGAGCTGGCCCGCGGAACGCCGGAGCGCGAGGCGTGGGAGATGACGAAGTGGTTCGACACGAACTACCACTACGTCGTGCCCGAAGTCGAGCACGGGGTCGACCGCTTCGGGCCACTTCCGTGGCGGGAGCCGAGCGGCGATGCCGACGTGGTCTGGCCCGTGCTTGGACCGTTCTCGCTGGTGAAGCTCAGCAAGCTGCGCGACGGCCTGGGTGGCCCCGAGCTGGCGACTCAGCTGGGCGAGGCGCTGTGGTCCTGGGTCCGTGACACGACGGCGGGCGGCAGGCCGCTGCGCCTGCAGCTGGACGAGCCCTCCCTGGGAATGGTCCTGACCGAGTCCGACCGGGAGCTGGTGGAGGCGGTTTACGCCGGCGCCGCGGACCTGGGTCTGTCTGCCGCGCCCATCGTAACGGTCCAGTTCGGCCGCGCGTCCGCGGAGACGCTTCGCCAGGTCGGCGACCGAGGCTTTTCGGTGCAGGTGCCCCTGGAGCGAGTTGCCGAGCTTCGGGGGACGCCCGGCTGGGATGCGCAGCCGGAGCATGTCATCGCCGTGATGGACGGTCGAAGCGTGTGGCCCGACGACTTCCGGGCAGGGGAGCCGATCCTGCGCGAGCTGGCAGGAGGCGTCCGTGACCTGCGCCTCGTGCCCTCGACGTCGCTGATGTTCCTGCCGGTGACCACGGAGGGAGAGGATCTCCCCGCCGGATTCCAGTTCGCGCGCCAGAAGGCGCGCACCCTCCGAGCCCTGGCCGACGCGCTGGCGGACGGCGGTCCACTGCCGAGCGCGGAGCTCTCGGTCGGCGAGTGGCCGCACGTCGGAGAACTCACCCAGCGAGCCTCGCGCTCGAAGCGCCGCGCCGCCCAGGCCGATCTCAACCTGCCGCCCTACCCGACGACCACCACCGGCTCCCTGCCGCAGACCACCGAGGTGCGCCAGTACCGCTTCAAGCTCGACCGCGGCGAAATCGAGCGATCCGACTACGACTCGGCCATGGCCAGGATGATCACGGACAGCGTCGCCTGGCAGGAGCGGATGGGCCTCGACGTGCTGGTTCACGGGGAGTTTGAGCGCACCGACATGGTCGAGTACTTCGCCGAGAAGATGGAGGGCTTCCACACCACCCGCAACGGCTGGGTGCTGAGCTACGGGAGCCGATGCGTCCGGGCGCCGATCCTGGCCACGCCACCGTCGATCAGCGGGCCGATGACCGTCCGCGAGTGGCAGATCGCGCAGGCTGCAACCGCGAAGCCCGTCAAGGGGATGCTGACCGGCCCGGTCACCATTGTGAACTGGAGCTTCCGGCCGCCCGGCGTGCCGGACGACCGGCTCTTCTGGGCGGTGGCCGCACCGATCGCCCAGGAGGTCGGTTACCTGGTGGAGGCCGGCGCGCGGGTGATCCAGGTCGACGAGCCCGCCGTCCGCGAGCGCTGGCCACTCCCGACCGAGGAGGCTCAGGCCCTGCGCGAGGTGTACGCCCGCGGCGTGCGCGCCTCGCTCAATCGGGTCTATGACCAGCCGGAGCATGTCCAGATG
>JBHENV010000206.1:0-5480 GCA_046261895.1 Candidatus Limnocylindria bacterium | reverse complement strand
CGAGGATCTCAACATCATCGACTTCAACGAGGTCGGTGCGGCGATGCTCCAGGACCACATCATGGCCCGTGAGTCATGGCTGGCCGACGAGACGAACGGCGTCTCGAACGAGCAGATCGCGACGTGCTTCCTGCGTGCCTCTTTCGAGGGTTGGATGCACTGCCGTGACAATGCCGAAGAGTGCGTCGAGATCGTGCTCGACCAGGGAACGATCCTGGGCGAGGGCCACCAGCACTGGATGATGAACGAGATCAACGCGCTGATCTGGCCGTCACCCGACGGCATCGGCATCCTGGATCCGGAGCAATGGGACCAGACGGTCCAGATCAGCCTGGACTCGGAGATCCTGACCGAGGAGCCCTCTGACGACGCCTATCGGACCGATCTGGCGCAGGCAGCGCTCGATGGGATCGAGGGCGACACCACCGGTGAGGACTTCGAGAAGGCCGAGGTGGAGGTCACACCGGGCGGCGAATAGCGCTTGCACACGGCGGCCCCTTCCCGATCCGTCGGGGAGGGGCTTCTGCTGTTCCACGGATGTGTTCTGAGGGGCGGGAGTGAGTCACTCGGTCGCCGGATGACGCCTCCGGCGCGCAATCGGGCGATCGCGCGGCAGAGTCCTCGATCGTCCGCGCTCATGGGGTGCTGTCTGACGGGCGGGGGAGCCCACCGAATCGGTCCTACCAGTCATGCGCTGAATGATTGACCAGGTCATCGCCCATCCTGTCGGTGATGTGGCATCGACGGTGATGCGGTGATCGGTCGTGAGGCTACGGGACGCCGTCGTCGTCCTCGACGCCCGCCGCTGGGCCATCCTCCACATGCCGGGCCGAATGCTCCGCACGGCGCACGAGTGCTGGCAGGAGCGGCGGCACGATGAGCGTCGTGAGAATCGCCATGGCGACCACCACCGTGTACAGCTCGCCCTCGATCGCGCCGATCTGGAGGCCCAGCCCGGCAACCACGATCCCCACCTCGCCGCGTGGCACCATCCCCCACCCGATGAGCATGGCTTTCGCGCGGCCAAGACGGATTGCGCCGATGAATGCGCCGATGAACTTCGTTGCCACGGCGACCAGCGTCACGCCCGCCACAAGCGCCAACGTCCCGACGTTGGCCAGCCCGTCCAGATCTACCTGCGCGCCAATGAAGCCAAAGAAGAAGGGTGTGAAGAAGGCGGCCACCGGAGCGACCTCGGACTCCAGCGCGTGCCGCTCGCTCGACTCGCCCACCACCATGCCTGCCAAGAACGCCCCGATGATGGCCGCCAGGCCGATCTGCGACGCCAGCGCCGCGAGGCCCAGCATGATGATCATGCCCGGCAGGAACGGCGTCTCGGCGAATTCGGGATCGGTCAGCATCGATCGGCGGCGGGCGAGGATGCGAGTGCCGCCGACCAGCACGATGCCGATGAACAGCGCAGCGACCACCACCAGGACGGCGATGCGATCGAGGGAAACGCTGCCGGCCGCGAGGCCGCTGGCGAAGGCGAGAATGAGCATCGCCAGCACGTCATCGATGACCGCAGCGCCCAGGATCACCCGGCCGGCCTGCGTGCGCAGGGCGCCCAGGTCGCGCAGCACACCGGAGGTGATACCGACGCTCGTGGCAGTCAGTGCCGCCGCCAGGAAGATCGCCACCACGAGCGGTGAGCCGAGGACCTCGGCCAGCAGGAAGCCACCCCCGAACGGGAGGGCGACACCCAGCGCGCCGACTGCGAGCGCCGTCGGTCCCACGCGCACGAGGTCGTGCAGCCGCGTCTCGACGCCGACCTGGAAGAGCAGCAGGACGACGCCGATCTCGGCAAAGAGCATCGTCTCGGAATTGACCTGGTACCAGCCAAGGACCGCCGGTCCGACGACCGCACCGGCCAAGATCTCCCCGACGACCGGCGGCTGGCCCAACCGCTTGAAGACCTCGTCCCCGATCTTCGCCGCCAGCAGCAGGACGAAGAGCTGACGCAGGACGTCGGCGATGTGGTCCATCGTTTCGCTACAGCAGGTAGCGGAGCCAGAGGTAGATGGTGGCGATCAGCATCGTGCCCACCGTGACCGGCAGGCCGTAGCGCAGGAACTGACCGAACCTGATCGGATGCCCCTCCCGCTCGGCCATGCCGGCCAGGATGACATTGGCGCTTGCGCCAATGATCGTTGCGTTTCCGCCGAGATCGGCCCCCATCGCCAAGGCCCACCACAACGCGTCGTTGGGCTGGCCCTGGTCGAGCTGCTTCACGACCGGGATCATGGTGGCCGTGTACGGAATGTTATCGATGAGCCCCGACAGGAACGCCGAAAGCCAGAGGACCAGGAGCGACGTGCTGGCCAGCGCTCCGCCGGTGAGGGCAACGATCGCATCAGCGACCGCGTCGATCAGCCCGATCTCGATGACGCCCGCAATGAGCATGAACAGACCGATAAAGAAGAAGAGGGTTGGCCACTCGACGTCGCGAAGCACCTCCTCGGGGTTCTCACGGGCGAGCACCATGAGGACGATGGCTCCGGTGAGGGCCACGGTCGCCGGCTCGAGCCCGAGCACGCCGTGGAAGAGGAAGCCAATCAGGGTCAGGCCGAGGACGACGAGCGATCGGCGCAGGAGTCCCGGGTTCGTGATCATGTCGCGCTCGTTCAGCTGGAGCAGGCTGGCACGCAGCTCCGGATCGGCGGTGAGCAGGCCGCGGAACAGCCCGCGCGCCGAAACGAGATAAACCGCCAGCAGGATCGCGGACAGCGGAGCCATGTTGACCAGGAAGGCGCCGAAATCGAGGCCGGCGGCACTGCCGATGAGGATGTTGGGCGGGTCCCCGATCAGCGTCGCCGCCCCGCCGATGTTCGATGCCAGGATCTCGCTCATCAGGAAGGGGAATGGGTTCATGCCCAGGCGTGCCGCCAGGAAGAGCGTGATCGGCCCGACCAGGACAACGGTCGTGACATTGTCGAGAAAGGCCGAGGCCACCGCAGTGATCACGCTCAGGACTACCAAGATGCGGTAAGGGTCTCCACCGGCGAACCGCGCCGCGCGCACGGCAATCCATCCGAAGACGCCGGTCTTGCGGATGATGCCGGCCAGGATCATCATGCCGGCCAGCAGAAAGATGACGTTGAAGTCGATCTCCTCGAACGCCTGCTCCTGGCTGACTATGCCGAGCAGCACCATCGCCACCCCGCCGGCCATGGCGGCGAGCGTCTTGTGCATGCGCTCGGTCGCGATGAGCAGGTAGGTGACGCCGAAGATGCCAAGGCCGGCGACGGCCTGGAGCGTCACCCTCGTGGCTCCAGCAGCGCCTCGCGACCGCTGGCCCGCACCCAGACGATGAGGAGCTCGAGCTGGTCGACGTAGCCGATCACGGTCTCGTCCCGATGGGTGATCGGCAGGCCATTCAGACGGCTGACGTGCATCCGTTCGAACGCCGTTCGGACTGTCTCGTCGGGATGAACGCTCACCGGGTCGACCATCACGTCTCCGGCCGTGCGCGCCCCGACGTGCTCGGCGTACTTGAGCGCGCCCTCGAGATCTGTGATCTCGCCGAGAAATTCCTCCGGCACGATCTTGAGGAATACGTCGTTCACGAGCGCCCGAATCGGCAGCACACCGACGAGCCGCCGGTCGCTGTCAACCACCGCGATGACGCGGCAGCCGGTGTTCTCGACGGCCAGCTCCGCAACCTCGCGCAGGCTGGCCGACGCCTCGACCACGACCGGTTCCATGCGAAGGATGCGGTCCGCCTCGGCAATGGAGGTCTGCTGAGTGATCGATTCGGGTGTTGGATCCTGTTGGGTCATGGGACGCTCCGAACAGCACAGGAGGCCACGCACTGCGCAGCCTCCACCTTGGCGCCGATGCTACGGGTCCGGCGCCGGACCCCTGTCCCTTCGCCGTCACGCGAGGAGCCGCGCCAGTCTAGCCGATGCCGATCGGCCGGTATGATCGGCCCATGCCGCCGACGACGCCCCGCGCCGCCGACTGCCGGTTCGTGCCATGACCGGACTCGGGCTGACGCTGCTCATGGCCCTCGGGGCGGCCCTCGTCCTCGGCGCCGTGGCGCATCGGCTCAGGCTGCCGCCGATGCTCGGCTACATCGTGGCAGGCATGGTGGTCGGGCCGGCCACCCCAGGCTTCGTCGCCGATCGCGAGGAAGTCCTGGCGCTCGCCGATATCGGCGTGGCGCTGCTTATGTTCAGCATCGGCCTTCAGTTCAGCCTTGGCGAGCTCCGGTCGGTGGGAGCGCGCATCCTGACGGGAGTGCCGGTCCAGGTGGCGCTCACCATGGCGATCGGCACCGGGCTGGGGCTGATGCTCGGTTGGGACCTGATGGAGGCGCTCTTCATAGGCGGCGCGGTGGCCGTCTGCTCGACCGTGGTGCTCGTCAAGGTGGCCGGCGAGGCGACGCTGCAGACGACGACGCATGGCCGGATCGCGCTCGGCGTGTCGATCATCCAGGACCTGGTGACCGTCGTCCTGGTCGTAACCCTCACGGCGCTCGGCAGCCAGGCGGAGGAGTCCTGGCCCGCCCTCGTCGGCGCGGGCGCCGTGGCCCTGGGCTTCGTGGCGCTCGTGCTCATCGGCGGGTCACGCGTGCTGCCTCCGCTGCTCGGGTTCATCGCCGGGCTGCGCTCGCGCGAGCTGTTCGTGATCGCGGTGGCAGTCATCGCCATCGGCACCGCGTTCGCCGCCAGCGCGCTCGGCGTCAGCGTCGCGCTCGGGGCATTCGTTGCCGGGCTGGCCCTCGCGGACTCGGACCTGACCGCCAGCGTCCTCGGTGAGATCGTCCCCCTGCGCGAGCTGTTCAGCACGTTCTTCTTCGTGTCGATCGGCATCCTGCTCCAGCCGGCCGCGATCCTGGCGGCCTGGCCCGTGGTGCTGGCGCTGCTCGTGATGATCACGTTCGGCAAGGCAATCCCGATCGCCGGCCTGGCGATTCTCGACGGCCAGCCGACCTCGACCGCGCTGCGGGCCGGCGCGCTCATCGGCCAGAGCGGCGAGTTCAGCTTCGTGATCGCGTCGGCCGGGCTGGCGCTCGGCGCGGTGGCTTCGGAGACGTTCTCGCTGGCGATGGGGGCGGTCGTCATCTCGATCCTGACCGCCGAGCCGCTCCTCGCCCTGGCACGACGGATCGGGACCCGCTTCGATCGAATCACCTCCCGGGAGCCGATGCCGGGTGCCGAGCCCGCGGCGGGACTGCGACGCCACGCCATCATCGTCGGCTACGGACGCGTCGGGCGTTCCGTCGCCCGAGTGCTCGAGGCTCGCGGGTTCGGCTGGGTGGCGATCGACGGCGACTACTCACATGCACGCGAGGCGCGCGTCAGCGGCGCGGCCGTGATCTACGGGGATGCCGGCGCGCGATCGGTCCTGGACCAGGCCCGGGTGGTCGAGGCGCACGCGCTGATCATCGCAATCCCCGACGCGCTTGCGACGCGACAGGCGGTGGTCTACGCCCGCACACGCAACCCGAGGATCGAGATCGTGGCGCGCGCCCACTC
>JBHENV010000205.1:0-4097 GCA_046261895.1 Candidatus Limnocylindria bacterium | reverse complement strand
AGATGAGGGCAGGCGTGTTCCGCCTCCGAATCACGATCAACATTCCGGTTCGAGACCTCTACCCTTGGTCTTGCACCGATTGGGGGCTCTGTGAGCAGTCTGTGAGCATTGCGCGCGGGAAATTACAGAGCCCCTCACCGGGAGGGGCTCTTTCGTGCTCAAAAGTGTGGCGTGCCCGAGAGGACTCGAACCTCCGACCTTTAGGTCCGCAACCTAACGCTCTATCCACTGAGCTACGGGCACACACGCTGGCGGAGAGGGAGGGATTCGAACCCTCGGAAGAGGTTTACCCCCTTCAGCGGTTTAGCAAACCGCCGCACTAGGCCACTATGCGACCTCTCCGAACGGCGCCGATGATAGCATGGGAGCACCGCCGCGGACGAAGCTCGTCCCTCGCCGATCCACCCTCTGTGACGACCCCCCAAGCGTGTCCGAGATGCCTGCGACCCGACTCCCGATCATCAGCTATCCAACCTCACAGACCCCGCACGAGGGGGTACTGCGCGCGGCCCTGGCAGCGGCCGGCGCCGCGATTGAGATCGAGGCATGGGAGCGCCGGCCACATCAGTTGGCGGAAGCCCTGAAGGAGATCCGCGCCGGTGAGGCATTCGCTGGCGCGATCATCGCGGCGCCGCACAAGGAGAAGGCCCCGCCGCTCTCCGATGCGCTCTCGGACGACGCCCGGGTGAGCGGTGCCGTCAACGTCTTCGTGCGGGTCGACGGGCGCCTGCGCGGCTACAACTCGGACATGGACGGCGTCCGCGCCGGGCTGATCTCGATCCTGCCACGCGTCAAGGGCAAGTGGCCACGCAACGCCGTAGTACTGGGCGCCGGCGGTGGTGCTCGGGCGGTGGTTGCGGTGCTCATCGGTGCCGGCTTCAAGCATGTCGCCGTCCTGAACCGGCACCTGCATCGCGCCGAGGCATTGGTGACCCACTTCTCTCGCGCCGCGCGGCACATGGAGCTCCGGGCCCGGCCGTGGCACGACGCGATCATCGAGGTCGAGCTTGCTCGGGCCGAGCTGCTGGTCAACGCCAGTGGCATCGGCGTGGGTGAGGGTGCGTCGCCGATCCCGGCCGATCTCATGCCACCCGACCGCTACCTCCTTGACCTCGTGCTCAATCGAGCTTCGACCCCGCTCATGGAGCAGGCGGAGGCACAGGGCGGAACCGTCGCGAACGGGCAGGCCGCCTTCCTGCGCGCGAGCTCAGAGACGATCAGGCTGCTGACCGGCAGGACGCCGGCGCCCGAGGTCCTTCGGGCGGCGCTCGCGACCGAGCTCGGCGTGCCCGAAGAGACGCTCGCGGTCGTCGGCGACTGAGCCGATGATGCGCGCGTCCATCCCCAGCGTTCCCTGTGTGAGCGTCGCATGAACGAAGTCCATCGCGCGGACGCTCATCTGGCTGATCGAATCCGGACCGGCGATACCGAGGCGCTGGGCGAGCTGTATGACCGCTACGCGGGCATGGCAGTCGCAACCGCTCATCGCGTCGTCGGTGGCCGGGAGGAAGCGGAGGATGTGGTGCACGACGCGTTCGTTGCAGTCTGGCGCAAGATCGACCGCTTCGACTCGGAGCGGGGATCGCTGCGCGCATGGCTGATGACGGTGGTCCGGAACCGGGCCATCGATCGGGTGCGCGCGCGCCGAACCAGCGTCGACCTCGATGATGCAGACGAGCGATCGCTCCTGCGCACGGGTCCGAACCCGACCTGGGAGGCGGCGCTGACCCGTGCCTCCGCCGGTGATGTGCGGTCCGCCATGGCAGCCCTTCCCGATGAGCAGCGCCGCGCGCTCGAGCTTGCCTACTTCGAGGGCTACACGTATCGGGAGGTCGCCGACCTGACGGGCGTGCCCGCCGGCACCGCCAACGGCCGTCTGCGCCTCGCCCTCGGCAAGCTGCGCGACGCGCTCTCCGGCACGACCGCGGCGCCGTTGCCGTTCCGGGAGGCCCCGCTGCGCAAGGACCTGAGCCGATGAGTGCCAGGATCGACATCGACTGTGCGACCGTCGATGAGCTGGCGGCCGCCCACGGGCTGGGCGCGGTCGAGGACAGCGAGGCGAACGCCATCGAGCAGCACCTGGACGGCTGCCCGCAGCCGCACGCCGAGGCGCGTGAGCTGATCGCTGCCGCCTCGCTGGTTCCGGCGGCCCTCGAGCCGGTCGCGCCGTCGGCGGCGCTGCGCGGACGCCTGATGGCCACGGTCGCCGCGACGCCGCAGGACCACCGAGCGCCCGTCCGCGCCCCAACGCCCCGCGCGGTGATCGCCGAGCCGATGGCGGCGCCGCGCCGCTCGTGGTGGCAGTTCGGGCCATTGCCGTCGGCGCTTGCCGCCGTCGGGCTGGCCGCCGCCGTCGGGCTGGGCGCGTGGGGCGTCTCGCTCAACGGGCAGCTCGCTGAACGCGATGCCGCCCTGCGCGTCGTGGCGTCGGCAGACGCGGCCTACGTCGCCGAGGGCGAGGCCGGTCGCGGCTGGGTCATCGAGAGCGGCGACCAGGCCATGTTCATGGCTGATGGGCTGGCCGATCTTGCGGCCGGCCAGCTCTACGAGTTCTGGCTCATCGACGGTGACGGCAATGCGGTCGCCGCCGGGACACTGACCGATACCGATGGGGTAGCGCTCGTCACCCTCGAGCGGGCGCTGGACGATGCCACGACCTTTGCCGTGACCGTCGAGACCGAACGCGTCGAGCAGCCCACCAACGATCCCGTCATGGTCGGCGCGCTGGGCGCCTGACCCTTCTCCCGACCCGGTCGCCGAAGCGCGCGTGCGGAGAGGCCCGCCCAGCATCGCCAACTGAGCCACGACGACCGCCGAGGGCGTTAGATCGCTCGAGGCGTCACCCGGCATCGGTGAGCGGAGCAAATCGGACCCGAGGCGGCCTCGCCGCGATGCATACGCGCCGTGGGCCCCAGCGATGCCCGAGTTGAGCGCAGCGCGGCGAAGAACGGCCCGTTTGGCATAGCTAGCGCCGCTGAGCGGCGGAGGCACAACCGACGCGCGGGGCGAGGCCGATGAGGAGGGCCAGGGCGGTCATCGGCGCATGTTGAGTGCCACGCATCCTCGGGCTGCCTGCGCGTGCGCGCTTGCGTAGACTCGACCGACCGATGTTCTACACCCATGGCTGGGTCCACGTGATTGCCGGCTGCATGTTCTGCGGAAAGACCGATGAGATGCTCCGCCTGCTGCGGCGCTTCTCGATCGCAGGTCGGCGCGTCCTGCTTGTCAAGCCCCGCCTGGACACCCGGACCGACCGCGTCACGGTCGTCTCGCGGTCCGGCGCTCAGCACCACGCCATCACGGTCGATGACTCGGCCGAGATCGAGTCGGCGGTGGCGGAGGCCGACATCGTGGCCATCGAGGAGGGCCAGTTCTTCGACGACCGGCTGCCGGCCGTGGTCGAGCGGCTCGCACAGCGCGGGAAACAGGTCGTGGTGACCGGACTCGACCGCGACTTTCGCGGCGTCCCGTTCGGCATCATGCCCAGTCTCCTGGCGCTGGCCGACCAGGTCACGAAGCTGACCGCCATCTGCATGGTCTGCGGCGAGCCGGCGACGCGTACTCAACGGCTGATCGATGGAGCGCCGGCGGGTCCCGATTCGCCGCTGATCGTGATCGGCGGTATCGGCGACGAGACCTACGAGGCCCGTTGCCGGCTCCATCACGAGGTCCCTGGACTCATCTGAGTCTGCCGGCTGACGCGCTGGAAATGAGTCGCCGCGGCGACGCAGGGAGGAGTATGCTGCCCGGCACGCCGGGTCCGATTGCTAGCCTCCGTGGAGGCCGCCTTCAAGCGAACCGGCCGGCGCTCGCTGGCGGAGGAGTACATTGAGCATCCACCCCTGGCGCAGGCGCGTGCCTGTTGCCTTCATGACGGCCGTGCTGACCCTCGGAGCGGTCGCACCCGTCTCGGCGAGCGACCTGTCGGAGTCGAAGGGATTCCGGAAGGCCGTCACCGTGGCGGGCATCCGTGAGCACCAGGCGGCGCTCCAGGCGATCGCCGACAGAAACTCCGGGACACGCCTCGCCGGCACCGTCGGATACGACGAGTCTGCCGATTATGTGCAGGCACAACTGGAGTCGGCGGGCTTCACGGT
>JBHENV010000204.1:0-17055 GCA_046261895.1 Candidatus Limnocylindria bacterium | reverse complement strand
CGCCGCCGCCGGCCTCGCCGCTCTCAGGTGATACGGGGGCTCGTGCTCGTCTCGACCGCGAGCGGGGCCGCGTATGCGGCCGCGGCGGCCATGGGTCTGCTCCACGGCATCGATCCTGGGCACGGCTGGCCAGTCGCCGCGGCCTACGCCCTGGGCAGGAGGCGCACCTGGAGCACCGGCGCCGCCGCCGGCGCGATCCTCGGCGTTGGGCATCTGCTCTCCTCTTTCGCCGTCGTGGCGGGATTCGAGCTCCTCGCGCGATGGGTCGATCTACGCGAGAGCGGCTGGATCGCGACGCTGGCGGGGTTCCTGCTGATCGGTCTCGGCGCGGTGCAATGGATCCGCGCGAAACGGCACCACCACGCCCATGCGGCGCAACGAGAAGGTTCGGGAGACGGGTCGCGAAGCGTGCCGGCCGCATCCGGAGAGAGCCTCTGGGTCCTCGCCGCCTTCGCGTTCCTTCTCGGTTTCGCCCACGAGGAGGAGATCGCCATCCTGGCGCTCTGCGCCGGTCGCGGAAGCTGCTGGGCGGTGATGGCGACCTACGCTCTTACCGTCGCCGGGCTGATCCTGGGGCTCACCCTGCTCTCGATTGCGGTGCTCGATCGCTTCCGCGCCCGGATCGATCCGTGGCACGAGCGTCTCCCGCGAATGAGCGCGGCGATTCTCATTGTGATGGGCGTGCTGTATGCAGCGGGCGTGCTGTGAGGGACCGCCGACCTGCCCCTCAGCGGCTTGTCAGGCGCCGTGCCACTTAGGCCCGAAAAGAATGATCGCGGCGCCGACCAAGCACAGCATCGCCCCGCCGACGTCAGACCACAGGAGCCGCGTTCTCTCGACCATCGCGAGCCAGGTGAGCGAGGAAGCGATGTAGACGCCACCATAGGCGGCATATGTGCGGCCGGCGAAACCAACGTCGATACGCGTCAGAACGAGGCCGAACAGCACGAGCGATACAGCGCCGGGAAGGACCCACCACGGGCTCCGGTGCAGGCGAATCCACATCCACAGCGCGTAGCAACCAGCGATTTCGAAGAGCGCGGCTAACAAGTACCATCCGAAATTGACCATTGTGTGGTCTCCTCATACTCCGCGCGCCTGGACGGCGCTAACGTCGTGAGTCTCAGCGGCGAACGGCGCGAGCCTACTGGAACTGCGACGATCCGAATCTAGAGGCGTCGTCGTCCGCTGCCCGCAGTTGCACCGGCGCGAAACGCTGCCCTCGGGGCCCATCAGGCGAACCCGCCTCTACCCGGTGGCGCGGCCCTGCCAAGGCGCGCTGCGTTCAAGGTGATTAGCAGCGACGCCCCCATGTCTCCCACCACAACCGCCACAATGAGGCTGGCCCACCCGGCCACCGCTCCCACTGCCAGGGCGGATTTAATCAGAATCGCCGCGGCTATGTTGAAGCGGACCACCTTGCGAGCCCGCTGGGCAAGCGAAACGGCATAGGGGAGCATCGCGAGGTCGTCGGCCATGAGCGCCACGTCCGCGGTCTCGATCGCCGCCGGCGATCCCGCCGCTCCCATCGCCACACCCACCGTCGCGGTGGCCAGGGCCGGCGCGTCGTTGACGCCGTCACCCACCATCACCACACCCCGGTGCCCTTCCCGGAGCTCACGGATCGCCTCGACCTTATCGGCCGGAGAAAGCCCCGCCCGAACTTCGTCCACCCCGGTCTCCGCCGCGACCGCACGGGCTACGGTGTCGTGATCGCCGGTGAGCATCACGACATGATGGATGCCCCTCCGCCGGAGAGCGGCGATCGCTTCGCGCGCCGCGGGGCGAGGGCGGTCCGCCAGCGCAATCAATCCGACGATCCGGGCCTCCCTTTCCACGATGACGACCGTCCAGCCTCGTCGTTCCAGATCTTCCGCGACCGGAGGAACGGAAGCGAGCGAAAGAAAGGCCGGTGTGCCCACCCTCACGCGAGCGTCATCCACATCGCCGGCAACTCCCCGCCCCGGCTCGGACCGGAAGGCCGAGACTTCGGGGATGCCGACCCCAACGGTCCGAGCCCGAGCGACGATCGCCTTGCCGATCGGGTGCTCCGAGCGTGACTCCACCGCGGCCGCCAGGGCCAGGACCTCCCCGGCCGGCCGCGCGTCGAGGCCGACCACCCTCATAATTTCGAGCTTTCCTTCGGTGAGCGTGCCGGTCTTGTCGAAGGCGAAGGCGCAGATGCTTCCCAGGCCTTCCAGATACTCGCCGCTCTTGACGAGAACGCCGTGGCGCGCGGCTCCTGTGAGGCCGCTCACGATCGTCACCGGCGTCGCGATGACCAGGGCGCAGGGACACGCGATGACCAGGAGCGTGAGTCCGCGCACGAACCACTCGAGCCAGGCAGCATCCGTCACCAGCGGAGGAATGATCATCACGGAGAGGGCGAGGGCGGTGACCGCCGGAGTGTAGACGCGCGCGAACCGCTGCACGAAATGCTCGATCGGAGCCCGCTTCGCCTGTGCCTCGCGCACGAGCCTGACGATCCGAGCCAGCGTCGTGTCCCCGGCATCGGTGGTCGCCCGGAGGTCGAGCGAACCCGTGTAGATCATCGTACCCGCGTAGACGAGGTCCGAGACACCCTTGCCGACGGGAACCGACTCTCCTGTGACGCTGGATTCGTCGACCGCCGCGCTGCCGGCCACCACCCGCCCATCGATGGGGATCTTCTCGCCGGGACGAACGCGGACGAGGTCCCCGACCTTGAGCTCCTCCGTGCGAACCAGGACCTCCGATCCGTCGGGCCCGATTCGCGACGCCCGCTCGGGGCTCAGCCGCAGGAGATCGTCGATCGATCGTCGCGCCCTTTCGATGGCGCCGTGCTCGAGTAGTTCTGCGAGCGAGAAGAGAAACGCGATCGCACCCGCCTCGACGAACTCCCCGAT
This sequence comes from Candidatus Limnocylindria bacterium, assembly GCA_046261895.1. Lineage (GTDB taxonomy): Bacteria > Chloroflexota > Limnocylindria > QHBO01 > QHBO01 > JACDBZ01. Next base: position 14,170 of record JBHENV010000204.1, on the reverse strand, counting down.
GACGAGCGCGCCCAGGATCGCGGCCGTCATCAGGAAGTTCATGTCCAACCGGAGCGTGGCCGCGGCGCGGACACCCTTGGGGAAGAAGTTCCATCCTCCGACGATGGCCGCCGCGATCAGGAAGATGTCCGGAACGTCAAGGCGGTGGCCGAGCCATTCGGCCTCGTGGGGCAGGAAACGCACCAGCGAGAGCAGGGTCCCCAATGCCCAGAGCGACCCGGAGACGTACGTCCGGTACGCCTCGGCGCTCTTCCACGGAGATTCCCTGGCGCTCACAGCTCCGGTTCCTTTCGCTCCCTGCTCAACCGCTCGGGCTGGATCGTGCAATGCTCGATGCCGTACTCCTCGGTGCAGATCCGGCACATCTCGTCGAGCGCCCGGTCGAAGTTCGCCCCTTCCTCGAGCTCCACATGCGCGGTCAGGAGCGGGATCCCCGACGTGAGCTGCCACACGTGAAGATCGTGGAGCCGGTTAACGCCGTGCACCTTCGCCAGCGATTCGCGGACGGCGTCGACGTCGACGTCGCGCGGAGCGGCCGCCATGAGCACGTCGACCGACTCCTTGAGGAGCTCCCACGCGCTCCTGAGGATGAGCGCGCCGATGAGCGCGCCCGCCGCCGGTCGGCCCAGCGCCAGCCGAAGACCCAGATCAGGACCGCTCCCGCAATGACCGCCACCGAGCCGAGCGCGTCGCCGAGGACGTGGAGCCATGCGCCGCGCACATTCAGGCTCTCCTCGCGCCCGCCCTGGAGGAGCCAGAGCCCGACCCCGTTGACCACGAGCCCGCCCACCGCCACCGCCAGCATCATCCCTCCGAGGACCTCGGGCGGGTCCTGGAGTCGCCGCCACGCCTCGTAGAAGATGTACAAGGTGACCGCCACCAGGACGGCGCCGTTCGCCAGCGCGGCCAGGATCTCGGCCCGGTGGTAGCCGTAGGTCCGCCGGCCCTCGGCCGGCTTCTCCGCCAGCCGCATCGCCCAGAGCGCCAGCCCCAGCGCACCGACGTCGGTCGCCATGTGGCCGGCGTCGGCCAGGAGCGCGAGCGAGTTGGCGACGAGCCCGCCGACGATCTCGGCCACCATGTAGACCGCCGCGATCCCCAGCGCCCACGCCATCCGGCGGCGGTTCCGCGCGCGGTCCCGATCCGGTCGGCCGCCGAGCTGCACACGACCCATCAGGGAGACTCGCGGATGTCCACCAGCCCCTCGAGGGTGAGCACGAAGATCTTGCCGTCGCCGGGGCGCCCGGTGTGGGCTGCCCGATGGAGGGTCCGCGCGATCTTGTCCACCTGCTCGTCGGGGGCGATGATCTCGACCTGGACCTTGTCCTTGAAGTCGGTCATCTCCTCTTCGGGCGTGCGCGCAGGGGCAGCGAACCTTTCCCGCCCGAACCCGCGAACCCGGACCACGGTCATCCCCGGGAAGTCGGCGATCTCGCCGCAGGAGAGAACCACTTCGTCGAGCCGAAACGGCTGGATGACGGCTAGGATCAGCTTCATGGCGCAACCTCCGCATCGCGGGTGCGGACGCGCTCCAGCCAGCTGTAGAGCGTGGGCAAGAGGAACAGCGTAAGGAGCGTCGAGGTGAGCAATCCACCCACGACTACGGTGGCGAGCGGGCGCTGGACCTCCGAGCCCGCGCCGCCGGAGAGGAGCAGGGGTACGAGACCCAGGCTCGCGACCAGAGCGGTCATGAGGACGGGTCGCAGCCTGAGCTCGGTCCCGCGGAGCACGGCGGCCTCCACGTCGTAGCCCTCGAGGCGGAGGGTGTTGATGTAGCTCACCAGCACCACCCCGTTCAGCACGGCCACCCCGAAGAGCGCGATGAAGCCGACCGACGCCGGAACCGAGAGATATTGCCCGGTCAAGAACAGAGCCAGGATCCCGCCGATCAGCGCGAACGGGACGTTGAGGACGATGAGCAGCGCCTGTCGCAGCGAGCCGAAGCTGAAGTACAGCAGCAGGAAGATCAGAGCGATCGTGAGCGGGACGATGATCGACAGGCGGCGCATCGCGCGCTGCTGGTTCTCGAACTGCCCGCCCCAGGTCACCTGATACCCCGGCGGCAGGTCCACCTCGGCGGCAACGGCGCGCTGCGCCTCGGCGACGAAGCCTCCCATATCGCGGCCGCGCACGTTGGCCTGGACGACGATCCGCCGCTGGTTGCGCTCGTGGCTGATCTGCTTCGGTCCGGTGATCACCCGGATGTCGGCGAGCTGGGCCAGCGGGACCTGGACGCCATGACCCGGCGTCGAGACGAGGATGCTCGAGATCTCCTCCAGGTCGCGCCGGAACGGCTCCTGCAGCCGCACGACGATGTCGAAGCGGCGCGAGCCCTCGAAGACCTGACCCACGGCCTCACCGCCGACGGCGCTCTCGATGACTTCCTGCACGACGGAGACGTTGAGCCCGTAGCGCGCGATCGCCTCGCGGTCGACGCGGATTTGGAGCTGCGGCTGCCCGGTCACCTGCTCGACCTGAACATCGGCCGCGCCCGGGACCCGCTGGACCAGCCGGCTGATCTCGTTCGCCTTCTCCGTCAAGATGTCGAGATCGTCCCCGAACACGGAGATCGCGAGCTGTGCGCGAACGCCCGAGAGGAGCTCGTCCACGCGAAAGGCGATCGGCTGCGAGAAGTTGAGGAGGACGCCCGGCGTGCGCTCCAGACGCTCCTCCATCGCCTCGACAAGCTCTTCCTTGCTCCCGAAGCGCCAGTCGTCCGGGGGCTCGAGGCCGACATAGGCCTCGACGTTGTTGACGGGCTCCGGATCGCCGCCCGCCTCGGCGCGCCCGATCTTCGATACGACGGTCGTGACCTCCGGAAAGGCCAAGAGCTCACGCTCGAGATGACCGGCCATACGCGCGGTCTCATCGAGCCCGGCGCTGGGGGCCAGCGTGACTCTCAGCATCACGGACCCCTCCTCGAGGGCGGGCACGAATTCGCTGCCCAGGAAGGGGAACACCGCGGGCTCACGAGCAGCGCGATCACCGCGCCGAGGACGGTCCGGCGCCGGTTGGCCATCGCCCACCGCAGCGCGGGCAGATAGCGGGCCTTGATGGGGCGCATCACCCAGGTGTCCTTCTCGCTTCCTCCCTTGACGAGGTACGACGCCAGCGCCGGGATCACGGTGAGCGACAGGACGAGCGAGGCGACCATGGCGAAGCTGATCGTGTAGGCCATCGGGGTGAAGAGCTTGCTCTCGACCCCTTCGAGCGTGAACAGCGGCAGGAAGACGATGACGATGATCGCGATCGCGAAGACGATCGGCCGGCCCACCTCTTGCGCGGCCCGGAGCACGAGGTGGATCGCGGGCTCGTCGGCGTGGCGCGGCGCCGCGCCGACGGCGTGCCCGACCACGCCGCGCGCCGGCCGTTCGGAGAGATGGCGGTAGATGTTCTCCACCATCACGACCCCGCCGTCCACCATCATCCCGATGCCGATCGCCAGGCCGCCCAGCGACATGAGGTTGGCGCTTATGCCGAAGAGGCGCATGAGGATGAACGAGAGGAGCAGGGCCAGCGGCAGCATCGTCGTCACGACGAGCGCGCTCCGCAGGTTGCCGAGGAAGAGGAGCAGCACCAGGACGATCAGCACGCCCCCCTCGAGCAGCGCCTCCGTCACCGTGTCCACGGCGCGCTCGACGAGCTCGGTCTGATCGTAGAAGGGGACGACGCGCACGCCCTCGGGCAGGATCGCATTGATCTCGTCGACCTTGGCCTTCGTCCGCTCGATGACGGCGGAGGTGTTCTCGCCGATCAGCTTGAGCACGATCCCGGCGACGACCTCTCCGCGGCCGTCCTTGGTGACGATGCCGCGGCGCACCTCCGGCCCGATGACCACGTCGGCGACGTTCCGGACGTAGATCGGCGTTCCCTCACGCGTCTCGACCACGATGTCCCCGATGTCGTCGATCGTCTCGGCCAGCCCCAGTCCGCGGACCAGGTACTCCTCGGCGTTCCGGACGATGTAACCGCCGCCGACGTTGCGGTTGTTCTGCCGGATCGCTTCGAGCACCTCGTCGAGCGCGACATCGTGCTGGAGCAGCCGGCCAGGATCGATCCGTACCTGGTACTGCTTGACGTTGCCGCCGAAGGAGAGGATCTCCGTGACGCCGGGGACGGTGCGCAGGTTGTACTTGACGACCCAGTCCTGGAGCGTCCGCAGCTCCATGTCGTCGTAGGCCGGGCCCTCGAGAACGTACTGGTACACCTGTCCCAGGCCGCTCGTGATCGGACCCAGCACGGGCTCGCCGAGGCCCTCGGGGATCTCTTCCTTGGCGGACTGGAGACGCTCGAGAACGAGCTGCCGCGCGAAGTAGATATCCACGTCGTCTTCGAAGTAGACGTTCACTTGAGAGATCCCGAAGGCGGAGAGCGATTTCACCTGCGTCACGCCGGGAATCGAGTTCATCGCGACCTCGACCGGATACGTGACCAGCTGCTCGACCTCCTCGGGGGCGAGTCCCGGCGACTCGGTGATGACCTGGACGAGAACGGGGGAGACATCCGGGAATGCGTCGATCGGCAGCCGGGCGAGCGCGTAGGCGCCGCCCCCTACCGCGGCCCCGATGAAGAGCAGGACCATCACGCGGTTCCTGAGCGCGAGCTCGATCACGCGATCGATCATCGCCGGGGCCTCAATGGTGATCCCCGCCGAAGCTCTCCTTCTCGAGCTCCGACTTGAGCGAGAAGCTGCCCTCGGCGACGATCCGCTGGCCGGCGCGCAGACCGGCCGTCACGGCGACGCGCCCGTCCGGGAAACGCTCCCCGAGCATGACGGGCGTCGCGCGGAAGCGGTTCGCCCCGACCGGGACGAAGACGACGTCGCGGTCTTCCAGCACCTGGACGGCCGTTCCGGGAACGGTGAGCAGGTCCGGCTGGACTACGTCGCGGATCCGCGCGGTGACGAACATTCCCGGCCGGAGCGTTCCGCCCGGATTGGCCACCTCCGCCCGCACCTTGATCGTACGGGTCCTGGGATCGACGATCTGCCCGACGTAGGTGATCGTGCCGTCGTAGGTCGAATCGCCGAACGCGGTCGTCGTCAGCGCCAGGCGCTGACCCGCCCGAATCTCCCCGAGATCCTTCTCGTAGAGGTCGAGCTCGACCCACAACGGGTCGAGGTCCGCTACGGTGAAGAGCGTGTCGGCGGGACCGGCGACCTGCCCGGGGGTGGCCCGTCGCGTGACGACGACCCCGGCGATCGGGGAGGCGACCGCGAACGCGGCGCCCTGCCCGCTCGCGCCCGCGCCCAGCGCTCGAAGAGCCGCCTGGGCGGCCCGCAGGTCGGCCGCGGCGCGCTGATACTCCGCTTCGGCGTCCTCCAGCTCGCGCCGGGAGGTGATCTTCCGCTCGTAGAGGGCGCGTTCGCGCTCCAGCGCCGCCCGCGAGACCTCGAGATCGGCCCGCGCGCGATCGAGGTCACCGCGCAGCGCGCCGACCTCGGAGCTCTCCAGCAGCGCCAGCGGCTGGCCGGCCCCGACCGAGCGTCCCAGATCGGACAGCACGCGAACGACCCGCCCCTCGGCGCGGGGTGCGACGAGCGAGACCCGATTCAGGTTGTACGTCACCGTGCCGCTCGCCACATGCTGGCTCACTCCCCCGGCACTCACCGTGGCGATCCGGAGCCCGGCGGCGGCCATCCCGATCGAGTCGAGGACGACAAGGTCTTCCGCTTCGCCGGCGTGCTCTTCAGGGCTCTCGGCCTCGGCCGACGGCGAACGCGTCTCTCCGAGGAGGGCCCAGGCGCCGAGGGCCAAGAGGGCCGCGACCGCGCCGACACCGAGCGCGCGTTGCCGGGGCGACAGCCGTTGGTAGGTGGCCCGGGCGGTGGTCAGGATCCGGGCCGTCGTCTGCGCGAACCGTGACATAGGCGGTCTATTCCCTTTCGGTGGGTATGGGAGAGCGATCAGGGACGAGCGTGCCGGTCGCCGCCTCCAGTTCGACCAGCGCCGCGCCCCGCGCGAGCCAGGACGCCCAGTACTCGAGCTCGCTTTCGATGAGCTGGTTGCGGATCAGGAGAACCTCGGCGAGCCCGAACTTTCCGGCCTCGAAACCCTCCTCGAGCAGCGCCTGGTTCTCGCGTGCCTGGGCCAGGACGTCGCGCTCGAACACCGCCGTCGCCTCGGCCGCCGCGGCATAGCTGGTGAGGGCCTGACCGATCTCGACGCGCACGCGCGACTCCAGCGCCACCCGGCGGAGGCGCACCTGCTCGGCCAGCGCATCGAGCTGGGCCGCAGCTCCCCGGTTGCGATTGAAGAGAGGAAACGGCAGGACCAGTCCGATGTCGAGGCTCGGGGGCTGGCCGTCCTCGGCCTCGCGAACGGCCCGGAGGATCGGGTTTGGCACCGCTGCGCGGCGGGCCAGCCGCGCCTCGGCGGCGAGGCGTCCGGCCTCCCGCTCGAGCGCGGCGAGATCGGGCCGGCGAGTAAGCGCAAGGGCAAGGAGGGAATCGCCATCGAGACTCCGCGGCCGCGGCGCGGCGATCCCCTCGTCGACCAGCACGATCGGCGTTTTGGCCGGCAGCCCGAGGCCGCGTCGCAGTGTGAGGAGAGCGACGGCGGCGTCGCGTTCGGCGGTGATCAGCCGCGTTCGAGCGCGCCCGACCTCGATCCGGGCCAGGTTCAGCTCCAGGCCGCTGATGTCGCCGGCGTCGAAGCGCGAGCGCGCGGCGTCGAAGAGCTGCTGGTTGAGTCCCAACACCTGACGCGCCAGGAGGAGCTGCCGTTCGGCGACCAGCGCCGTCAGGTACTCGATGCTCACGGTGGTGAGCGTGAGGCGTTCCGCGTCGGCGACGGTGAATTCGGCGGCCCGCAGGCCGCTCTCGGCCGCGTCGATCCTAAGCCCCCGCTGACCGGCCCACTCGATCTCCTGTTCGATCGCGACCAGGTAGTCTCGCCGCTCCCCAAGGCGCTCCTCGGTGCCGCCTTCGACCTCCACCTGCGGGTTGAACGGGTAGGTCCGGGCCTGGCTCAGGGCGCCTCGCGCCGCGAGGGTCTCCAGGCGGGCCGCGGTCAGATCGGGATGCCCTCGCAGGGCGAGCGCGCGGGCGTCCACGAGCGAGAGTCGCAGAGTATCCGGCGCGTTTTGGGCGTGGATGGAGTCGGCTCGCCCCATGACCGCGGCCGACAGGGCGGCAGCGAGCAGCAGCCATAGAAAACGCCGATGCGGGCATCGGGGATGTCGCATGTGCGGTGCGAGGGGCACCAGTGCCCTCCGGTTGTCGACGACCCGCCCAGGCGATGCGTCGCCCGAAGGCGGACGGCCGCGAGAGAGGGAAACGAGATTTCACGACGATGGAACGCGGCCGTTCGAATCGGCCGCCGCGGCGAGGAGCTACCCCGCCTTAGCTGGAGCTAGACGGTCGGGGGACGCTGCGCGGGTTGTGTCGTCAGGGGCCGGGGATGCGCGATGACGATGGGTGCGGCGTTCGGGGAGTCAGGTGGTGCGACGAGCGGATCGATGGCAACGGCGAGCCCAGGGCCATGACTGTGCGTGCAGTGGTCTACGTGGGTTGCATGGCTCGGCGCCGAGCTGTGGCCAGAGGCTGTCGAGAACCCGGCCGCGACCGGGGCCTGGAGAGACGACGCGTCGATGGCCGATCGGTCCTGAGCGGCGCCGTCATGGAGCGGAGCGTCGTGGACGTCCGCGATCAGCGACTCAGCCGGCAGCCCGAGAAAACAGCTCACCGTCACGAGGGCCGCGCAGCGCCGGAGAAGCACGGGGATTCGCATGGGCGAAAAAAGCTATGGCTCCAGCTCGACGGCAGCAACGACGCGCTCGTGACAGGGTGCGCCACGACCAGATTTCCCTTCACGCCAATACGAAAACGCTAGCGCGATCGCGCCCACCCCGAGCCGGCGACCCTGGTGGTTGCCTCAGCGGCTGGACCAGTGGATGTGGCGGATCTTCCATCCCCCCTCGGTCCGGGCGAGCACCATCGACTCGACGCCACGCGCTTCGATCGCCTCGCCCCGGTAGCTTCCCTTCATCGAGTACTCGCGCAGGTAGAAAGCGAGATCACGCCCGGTCACGACGGTATCACGTTCCGTGGTGAATACGACCGAACGGCTGAAGGCGATGTCGCTCGCCAGATGCCCACTCCGATACTCCTCGAGAGTTTCAGCGTGTCCGGACTCGTAAACGATCAAGTCGTCGTTGAGGTAGACCAAAGCTCGGGTGGAGTCATCGATGGAGAGTGCGGCATGGAAGCCGTCTACCACGGACCGGATCGCCTCCGCCTCTGATTCTCGCGGAGTGGGCTCCTGCTCTTGAGCCGATGCGTGGCCGAAGAAGGCAAGAAGCCATCCGAGCCCGCACGCCAGCAGCATCGCACGCCCCCGAATCGAGAGGCTTTTAGCCGCCGGTGCCAGCACGCGCCCTCCGCTCCTCTTGCAGCCCGCCAGCCATATCGGGTCAGCCCCCGCGGTTTGTAGACCGCCAGCACCGTAGCAACGATCAACGCCAGCAGCGCGAGTGCAGCATGGAGCAAAGGAGATGAGCTCCGGACCGCCGCGAGATCCGCGCTCGGGTTCGCCGCCGCGCTTGCCATGACGCCGAACGTCTCCATGTAGATCAGCAAGACGACGAGCAGGCGCCGAGCTCACGTCGATTATAGTCGATCCGGCGAGTCGGCCACCCGTTAGATGATTGACCGCCGTTCGTTACAGCCGTCGGCAAGACCTATGGCGGCGGCGGTCCTTCCACCTAATATTCATCCACGTCGCGCCTCTAAACGGGTCAAGGCGCGGTGTTGAGGCTCGGGAGCGTTCCTCCCGCGCCGCGGGGACGGCGCGAAACCGGTCTGGTATAGCTGGCGGCGTAGCGCCGTTCCCAGCGCTAGTGCCGCATGTACCCGCCAAGCTCCATTCTCATTCTGCATCGCCGTTGGCCGCGTGCGGGCGAACAAGAGCAAGCCCACTAGGGTCTTCGTGCCCTAGGCGTTCTCGAGACCATTCGTGGAACTGCGGGAAGGACAGAAGATGAGGCCGAGATGGATTGCCGCCGCCGGGTTGATCCTGGCGCTCCTGGTCGCGAGCACGCTCGTCGCGCACGACCTCTTCCTCGTGCCCGCGCGATTCTTCGTGGCGCCGAACTCTGTGGTTCGAGTCCGTGTGCTGAACGGGACCTTCACGAAGAGCGACGCCGCCGTCGCTTGGGATCGCGTTGCGGCCGCCAGCCTGGTCGGGCCGGCGGGTGTGACCGAACTCGGCGCCGATGCCTGGCAGGAGCGCGGGGATACGAGCGTCCTGACGCTCCGCGCGGGCGACAGCGGGACCTATGTGGTCGGCCTGTCGGTTCAGCCGCGCATGATTCGCCTCGAAGCGGCGGAATTCAACGAGTATCTCCGGATCGACGGCGTCCCCGATGTCCTCGAAGCCCGGCGGGAGAGCGGCGAGCTCGATGAGCCAGCACGGGAGCGTTATTCCAAGCACGTCAAGGCGCTGCTTCAGGTGGGCGATGCACGCACGGAAACGTACGCGACCGTGCTCGGCTACCCGGCCGAGCTGGTGCCGCTGTCGAACCCCTACGCTCTCCATAGCGGAGATACCTTGCCCGTTCGCGCTCTAGTGGACGACGCACCGGTCGCTGATCAGTTCATCGTTGCCGGGTGGAGCACCCAGGCGCGCACGCGAATCGCGCAGGACACGACGCGAACCGATGCACAAGGCATCGCGCGCATACCACTCCGCTCGGAGGGGCGGTGGTACATCAAATTCATTCACATGGCGGCAATCCCGGCCGATACCACTCTGGACTACGAATCCAAGTGGACCACCCTGACCTTCGAGATCCGATAGTTGCGTCGGATGGGCCGATGGAAGGGCCTGTTCAGAGATAGGAGGAGACCTGAGGAGACGAGGTGACCAGGGAGATGGGAGAGACGGATCTGGAGGGTCGCGCCCACACCTAAAGCAACCTACACGCATCCTGGTGCAACCGGTTCGCCTGCGACAGCTCAGCATGAGTCTACGGCCGGCAGGAAAGCCTGAGGACTACCCAGTTAAGCCGCGAGAAGCTGATCGCAGGCCGCCTCGCACTCGCGGCACGCCTCGGCGCAGACCCGGCAGTGCTCGTGCTTCTTCGCGTGGCGCTCGCACTCTTCCGCGCAGATGCGGCACGCGTCGCGGCAAGCCTCGAGCAACGAGCGCTGCATGCTGTCCTCGCCCCGACGTGACAGGACACGTCCGGTAGCGTCGCAGATGTCTGCGCAATCGAGGTTCAGCTGGATGCAGCGCCTGAGCTCGTCGACCATCTCCTCGGCCAAACAGCATTGGCGCAGGCGGTGCAGGTTTGTGCGCAGTCGAAACAGGCGTGGATGCACGACTCGAGCGCGTCCTGATCGAACCGGGTCGTGCTCGGATGTGAACGAATCATCTCCTTCACGTGGTGTGCCATACAGGTCCTCCCCTTCTGGTTACGGAACCTTCGCTCAATTGTATGCGAATGGTTGAGCCACTACCGTTAGATGCTTGACGCGCGTGAGACGACATTCCCGACAACTACCGCATTATAGGCCAGGGTTCTTCCCGGGCGCTGGAGTGGCATGGACCAAATCTGGGCGCTCGTCGTCGTGCCGGTCGGGCTGGGGCTCCTCGGCTTCATCGAGCCCTGCACGGTGGGATCGAGCCTCCTGTTCGTGAAGTATCTCGAGGGTAAGAAGGCCTCCGAGAAGCTCCTCGAGACCCTGGTCTTCACGGGGACGCGCGGCGTGTTCATCGGCGCCCTAGGCGCAGCGGCGGGGTTGGCGGGCTCGATGTTCCTCGGCCTCCAGCGCGGCTTCTGGATCCTCCTCGGCGCGCTCTATGTAGCGATCGGCCTGGTCTATCTCGTACGCCGCGAGGACGCACTCCTGCGAGCCTTCGGCCCGGGCCTCGCCCGCGCCTCCGAGCCGCGCGGCGCGGCTACCCTGGGCCTCCTCTTCGGCCTCAACATCCCCGCCTGCGCAACTCCTCTCCTCGCTGCCACCATGGGCGCGAGCCTGGGCGCGGCCGGCATCGCGCGCGGCTTCCTCATGATGGCGCTCTTCGGCCTCGCGCTCTCGGTACCGCTCATCGCGCTCGTCCTCTCCGGTCGCGCGCGGCGATGGCTCGATCGGCTCGCCGGGCTCTCCGCTCGTGTGCCGTTCTGGACCGGCGTTGTCTTTGTGGTTCTCGGCGCGTGGTCGATCGCCTGGGGAATTCACCCTTCCGCCAGTGAGTAGGAGTCTGCTCGTTGCGTTTGGCGTCGATCTCAGGCCGATCGAGGTTTGAAGCGAGGAGGGTACGGCGTTGTCGTGGATACCCCTGTGGGGTATACTGGCCCGGATGCGAAAAGCCGCTCCCGCGAATCCCGGTTATCAGCGCGCGCACCGAACCGATGCACTCCTCAGACGCCTCAAACGTATCGAGGGGCAGGTGCGCGGCATCCAGCGCATGGTCGAAGAGGAGCGCTACTGCGTCGATATCCTGACGCAGATCGACGCGATCACAGCCGCGCTGGCGCGCGTCCAGGACCAGATCCTGGATGCCCACTTGAGCCACTGCGTTCCCGATGCTCTGGAGGGCGAGGATCTTAAGACGCGTCGCGCGAAGGTCGACGAGATCGTCGCGCTCTTGCGACAGTTCCGCCGAATCCCGAGACGGAGCCGAATGTGAACGAAGATCGGCCACGTCAGCATCGTGGCGCGCCCAGCTCCGCCGTGCGTAAAGGCCACGCGGCCTCGGGTGCCTCGCCGGCCGGGGACGCCCTCGCGATCGATCCGGTCTGCGGCATGAACGTCGGGCCTAAGAGTCCGCACCGGCTCGTCCACGAAGGGACCGAATACCGCTTTTGCAGCGCGCGCTGTCTCGAGCGGTTCCGCGCCGATCCCGAGTCGTTCCTCGGCGAGGGCGGCACGCGCGGAAGCGACAACCGCGCGCCCCGAGCCAACGAGCGCCCGCGCGCCGAGGCGGCTCTGGCGCCCCGCGGCGCGGTCTACACATGCCCCATGGACCCCGAAGTGCGGCAGGACCGCCCGGGCGCCTGCCCCAAGTGCGGGATGGCTCTCGAGCCCGCAACCCCCGTCACCGCCACGCGCGTCGAGTGGACCTGCCCGATGCATCCAGAGATCGTGCGCGACGCGCCGGGCAGCTGCCCCATCTGCGGCATGGCGCTCGAGCCGCGCACGATCACGCTCGAGGAGGAAGAGAACCCCGAGCTGCGCGACATGACGCGCCGCTTCTGGGTCGCGGTCGCGCTGACCACACCGCTCGTGCTCGTGGCGATGAGCCACCTCCTGCCGCCACCGGTCGTCTCCCGGGTCATCCCGCACGGTGCCCGTGTGTGGATCGAGCTCGCCCTCGCGACTCCCGTCTGCACCTGGGCGGCGTGGCCGTTCTACGAGCGCGCCGTGCGCTCGGTCGTGAACCGGAGCCTCAACATGTTCACGCTCATCGGCATGGGCGTCGGCGTGGCCTACGCGTATAGCGTGGTCGCCGCCCTCTTCCCCGGCAACTTCCCCGCGTCCTTCCGCGAGGCGCGCGGCGAGGTCGCGGTCTACTTCGAGGCGGCCACCGTCATCACGACCTTGGTCCTCCTCGGCCAGGTGATCGAGTTGAGGGCCCGCGGGCGGACCGGCGCGGCGATTCGCAAGCTCCTCGGACTCGCGCCCAAGCTCGCCCGGCGCATCCGCGACGACGGCACGGAGGAGGACGTCCCGGTCGAGGCGGTCGAGATCGACGACCGTCTGCGCGTGCGGCCGGGCGAGAAGATCCCCGTCGACGGCGTGGTCCTCGAGGGCGCGAGCGCGGTCGACGAGTCGATGCTCACCGGCGAGCCGATCCCGGCCGAGAAGACGCCGGGGGCGAAGGTCGTCGGGGCGACCGTCAACGGGACGGGCTCGCTCGTCATCCGCGCCGAGAAGGTGGGCGCCGACACGATGCTGGCGCGCATCGTCGCGATGGTGGCGGAGGCCCAGCGCAGCCGCGCGCCGATCCAGAAGCTCGCCGACCGGGTTTCGGGCTGGTTTGTGCCGGCCGTGATCATGATCGCCGTCGTGACATCCGTAGTCTGGACTGTCGCGGGGCCCGAGCCTCGCATGGCGCACGCCATCGTCAATGCGGTCGCCGTCCTCATCATCGCTTGCCCCTGCGCGCTCGGCCTGGCAACCCCGATGTCGATCGTGGTCGCGACCGGCAAGGGGGCCACGATGGGGATTCTGTTCCGGAATGCCGAGGCCATCGAGGTCCTGCGCGAGGTCGACACTCTGGTCGTCGACAAGACGGGCACGTTGACCGAGGGGAGACCAGGGCTCGCGACCGTGGTGCCGCTGCCGCCGAGGGACGAAGCCGAGCTGCTTCGCCTCTCCGCGAGCCTGGAGCGAGGGAGCGAGCATCCTCTCGCGGCGGCCATCGTACGAGGCGCGGAAAGGCGGGGCATTGCGCTCGCCTCGGTCGACGGGTTCGATTCGGTGACGGGAAAGGGCGTGCGCGGAACCATCGAAGGCGTTCCGGTGGCGCTAGGCAACTGGGCTCTCATGGAGGACCTGGGTATCGATCTGGGAGAACTGGCGGAACGGGCAGAGTCCCTGCGCGCCGAGGGTCAAACGGTGATGTTCGTGGCCGTGGACGGAAAGCTCGCTGGGATGCTCGGCGTCGCCGATCCCATCAAGGAGTCGACGCCGGACGCGATTCGCGCCCTCCACGAAGCGGGGGTGAGGCTCGTCATGCTGACCGGCGACAGCCGGACGACAGCCGAAGCCGTGGCGCGTCGCCTGGGGATCGACGAAGTGATGGCCGAGGTGCTGCCCGATCAGAAAGTGGAGGTGGTTCGACGACTCCAGGACGAGGGCCGCGTCGTCGCGATGGCGGGCGACGGCATCAACGACGCGCCGGCCCTCGCGCAGGCGCAGGTCGGGATTGCGATGGGAACCGGAACCGACGTCGCAATGGAAAGCGCGGACGTCACGCTCGTCAAAGGCGATCTGCGCGGCATCGCCCGCGCACGCCGCCTCTCCCATCGCACCATGACGAATATCAAACAGAACCTCTTCTTCGCGTTCGTGTACAACGCCCTCGGCGTTCCGATCGCCGCCGGAGTGCTGTATCCATTCTTCGGACTCCTCTTGAGCCCCATCATCGCGGCGGCTGCCATGAGCTTCAGCTCGGTCTCCGTGATCGGGAACGCGCTGCGCCTGAGGCAGGCGGACGTGTAG
>JBHENV010000203.1:0-4060 GCA_046261895.1 Candidatus Limnocylindria bacterium | reverse complement strand
GGGATGGCGCGCAGGCGCCCTACCAGGACCGGGTCGCGGCCCTCGATGTCGAGCGGCATCGGATGACGCTCTGATCCGTCGGCCGGACGGTACTCGAGACCCGGCGCCGCGCGCAGAGCGGCTTCAAGCGCGTTTACCGTCGTGTCGCGCTCGGTTCGGATGTGGAGGGCCACCGAATGGCCGGTGCGGACCGGCACCCGGACCGTGGTGGCCGCCACGTCCAGATCAGGCATCTCGAGGATCTTGCGAATCTCGGCGTGGATTTTCTTCTCCTCGCCGGTCCAGCCAGAGTCGTCGAGCACGTCGATCTGCGGCACGACCGAATCGGCGATCCGACCGTGGAACGGCGAGCCGTCCGCGGCACTTCGGTGATCCGTGCCACGCTCCGCCTCGAAGGCGTCGAGGCCCTTGCGGCCGGCACCGCTCACCGCCTGGTACGAGGCAAGGTCGACGGACGCCAGGCCGGCAAGGTCACGGATCGGCGCCAGCGCCACCACCGCGGCGGCGGTCGTGCAGTTGGGGTTGGCGATCAGGTTGCCGCGGCGCTCGCGGGCGGCGTGCGCGTTCGCTTCCGGCACGACAAGCGGCACATCATCGGCCAGGCGGAAAGCGCTCGAATTGTCCACCACCAGCGGGACCGATGAGCCCGGTCCGGCCATGATCTCGCGGCTCTGCGGCCCATCGACCGCCAGGAACAGGAGATCCAGCTCCTTTGCGTTCGCATCGGCGAGGACATGGACGGGGACCGATGCGCCACGGTACTCGAGCGTATTCCCCTCCTCGTGACCGAAGGCGCGCAGGCAGTCGGCCGGCAGGCCGGCATCGGCAAGGATGGAGCAGAGGACGCCGCCGACGACGCCCCGGGCGCCGGCGACACCGACCGTTGGCCACGCGTTCACTGAGCGAAGATACCGCAGATCCGCGATCACTTCGGTGCAGGAGGCAGATGCATGCTCCAGCGCAATGGATTCCCGGCCGGCGTGCCGGCATGGATCGGCACGCGCGACGATCCGCCGAGCCGATCGTCGGCTCAGCGAAGCGAGCCGAACAGCACCGGCCGCTCCCCCGCCACCAGTCGGGCAAGGTCGGCGTAGACCGCACCGGCCGTCACCCGCCCTCCCGCCCCGGGACCGGAGAGACGGAACACCCCGGCATCTGCAACCGTGATCTCGAGCACGTTCTCGATCCCCAACGCGCGGGCGAGCGGGTCAGCCGGCTCAAGCGACATCGGCTTCACCGTCAGCGAATCGTGCGTGGCCTCGGCCACGAGCCGGACCGTCTGTCCGGCACCGACGTCCAGCCCGACGATGCCGGTCGTATCCACGTCATTCTCCGGGCGCCACCTGCCCCACGCCACCGAGGCGAGGATGGCCAGCTTCTGGGCGGCGTCGCGGCCATCCACGTCGAAGCTCGGATCGGCTTCCGCGAAGCCCTGCTCCTGCGCCTCACGCAGCGCCTCCTGGTAGCTGCGGCCGTCACCCATTGCGGTCAGGATGTAGGTCGTGGTGGCGTTCACAACCCCCCGGATGCGCTCGATCGCGCCGGTCGCCGCGAGGTGACTGACCGTCTCGATCATCGGCGTCCCGCCGCCCACGCTGGCGCTGCCGAGCAGCGCGGCCACGCGGCGATCAGCGAGCTTGGCGAGCTCGCCTCCATGGGTCGCCAGCAGCGCCTTGTTGGCTGTCACGTACGGCTTGCCGGCGTCCAGCGCCAACCGCGCCCAGGTGAGAGGGGTCTCCACGCCCCCGGCCAGCTCGACCACGACATCGCCTTCCAGCGATGCCTCGGCAGAACCGATCTCGACCCCGTCGGGGAGGTCCGGCCGATCGCGATTGCGTACGGCGACGCAGGCGAGGGTCAGTGGGAGCGGTCCAGACCGAACCAGCTCCCCGAGCGCGGAGCCGACAGTCCCCCAACCGATGAGACCAACCCTGAGCCGTTCCATCGGGGCCAGTCTAGCCAGTCATGTCCCGCCGTCAGCAACGTCGCATGCACCGCGATCTCACCCTTCCGTAGGTCCTGCGTTCCCCCTGACCGATTGCCTCAGCCGCCCATCGCCCTCGGCAGCCCCAAATTCACACCAGTGCACCCGCCGACACGTCGATCCATCCCGGCGGGAGCATCCGTTGTGGGCTTGCCGGCGTCATCTGGCTCGCGCCGCTGATGTTCCTGGCATTCGCCGTGATCACCACGCCATTTCTCGGCTTGTTGGTCCTCATCGCGGCCGTCGCCTGGTGGAAGCTTTCGCCGCCGGTCGGTGCAGCCGTGAGCGGCGACGGGCGGTAAACTGCGCGTCATATGGGTGCCACTGAAACGGTCGATCTCTTCTTCGAGCTCATCAACGACGACCATCGCGAGAAGGCGGTCGAGCTCTTCGCCGACAACGCCGTCCTCGGCATCAGCGTGCCAGGATCGGACGAGCGAACGAACCTGCGCGGACGGGACAAGGTCGGCGGCTGGTTCGTCCGTGCCGGCAACGGGTTCCGGATGTTCACGAACGAGAGCCGCAACATGGGCGCCAGCTATATCGCCGATGTGACGGTCATGCGCCCGGGCGTGCCACCGATGCAGGTCGAGGCCAACTTCCGCGTGGAGAACGGCCAGATCGTCGCCCTCTTCCTCCAGCCGAACTAGGCGCCGCCTCAGTCGTCGTTGCCCCCGCCGTTGTCGTTGCCGCGTCCTCGGCCGTCATCATCGTCCTTGCACGCGCTGATCTGCTCATCGGCGTAGTCCTTCGCCTGGTCCTCGTGCATCACGGCCATCTCGCCTTCCGCGGCTGCGGCGATGTCGTCACCGCAGTCCTTGGCAACCTTGTCGACCAACCCGTCGAGCCACTCCGGCGGGGCGGGCGCCGGTGCGGGAGTCGCGGTCGGCGCTGAAGTCGGCGAGACGGTCGGCGCTGAGGTCGGCGCTGAGGTCGGCGAGACAGTCGGCGATGGCTCTCCCCCGATCGTGTCGTCGCCGGGCCCGAGGCCACTGGCGACGACCGCAGCGCCGACCAACAACAGCAACGTGACGAGGGCGCCAAACAGGATCAGCGGCCGGCGCCGCGCAGGGAAGCCGGAGACAGCCCCCGCGGGGCGCGTACGGATCACTGGCGCGGGAGCCACCGCCGCGATGGGCTGCGTGACGGCGCTGGTTTCGATCGGTCCAACGCCGGGGACAGGCGCCATCGCCAGTGCATCGGATGGATCGCCGTCCAGCCAGCCGCGCAACGCCGATGCCATCGCGCCCGCGTGAAGCGGTCGGTCAGCCGGATCGTAGGCCAGGCTCGAGGCCAGGATCGCCGCCAGGCCCGGCTCGATTCCGTCGAGGTTGGGTGAACCGGCGCGCTGCTCATCCGCCAATGCAACCGGCGAGGCTGATGCGTACGGAGAGCGCCCGGTGAGCGCCTCGTGCAGCACGACCCCGAGGCCGTAGAGGTCGGTCCGTGGCGTGATCGGGCCTGCGGCCAGCTGCTCGGGCGCCATCGAGCGCAGCGTCCCGATGACCGTACCGGTCACGGTCAGGCGCTCCGAAGACTCCGCCAGCGAGTGCGCAATGCCGAAGTCCACCAGCCGCGTCCGGCCGTCCCTCGCGAGCAGCACGTTGCCGGGCTTCACGTCGCGATGAATGACCCCGCGCTGGTGCGCGTGATAGAGCGCCTCCGCCACGTCCGCGGTCACCGACGCCGCTTGGCGCGCGCCGAGCGGCCCATCCCGGTCGATCCGCGCGCTGAGCGACTCGCCGTCGACCAGCTCCATGACGAGCGCGGGCGCCTCGCCGGTGGCGTCCACGTCGTAGACGTCCACGATCACCGGGTGCGACAGGCTGGCCGCGGAGCGTGCTTCCGCCGCGAGGCGCCGCCGCGAGGCCTCGTCGGGCAGCAGGTGCGGGTGGAGACGCTTGACGGCGACCTCTCGATCCAGTTGCACGTCGTGCGCGCGCCAGACCTCGGCGCTCCCCCCGACCGCAAGCCGCTCGATGAGCCGATATCGGTCCAGGATCAGCTGCTCGTCCATCACGGGAACAGGTCTCGCTCGGACTCCATGACCAGCACCGATGCGCCCTCCTCCGACGG
>JBHENV010000202.1:0-8060 GCA_046261895.1 Candidatus Limnocylindria bacterium | reverse complement strand
ATGGATGCCTTCGGCGGCCACTGCCCGCGCGGTCCGGGCGCATTCATCGGCGCAACGCAAAGGGGGCGGGTAGCATCGATCTGATGGCTGGTGAGACACCTGCATGAGCCGCACGCCGCTCGCGCTCAGTCGGGCGCAGATCGTCGCGTATCGGCGCAGGGTGCAGGCGCTCGACAAGCGCCTTCCGCGCCGGGCGACATCGGTGCGTCAAGCGGCGTGGGCCGGGCTCCAGGACAGCATGCCTCGGGCGGCGCTCCTGTCGATCCACGCTCGCGTGGACGGCACCCGTCCGGATGCGCTCGACGACCCTTCGCTCGTCCAGGTGTGGGGCCCTCGGTTCAGCACCTACGTCGTCGCTGCACGCGACGTCGCCCCGTTCACGCTCGGCCGGCTTCCCGAGCACGAACGGCGCCGCCATCGTGCCGAGGACACGGCGGCTCGGCTCCACGCGTTCCTGGACGGCCGCGAGATGCGCGAGGGCGAGGCCGGCCGAGGACTCGGCGTTCATCCCAATTCCCTCCGGTACGCCGCCCCGACGGGCACGGTCCTGATCCGATGGGACGGTGCGCGCGCACCGACTGTGCGGACGGTGCCGGCTCCCGCGGTCGATCCGTTCGATGCGCGTCTTGAGCTCGCACGTCGCTATCTCCACATCTTCGGACCGACCACGGCTGATGCGTTCGCGGAATGGGCCGGGATCGTCCCGGCCGCGGGCCGCGCCGCGTTCGAGGCGCTTGGCACGTCCCTGGCGCCGGTCCGCACGCCGATCGGCAACGCGTGGACCCTGGCCGACGACGAGCCGGCCCTGCGTGCTCCCGCCGGACCGGCCGCCTCAGCCCGCCTCCTACCCAGCGGTGACACGTACTTCCTGCTCCAGGGAGGCGATCGCGAGCTCCTCGTGCCCGAGGCCGACCGCCGCCGGCTGCTCTGGACCCCACGCGTCTGGCCAGGCGCGGTGCTGCTGGGCGGCGAGATCGTCGGCACCTGGCGGCGGGCAAGCGCGGTCGTGACCATCGAGCCATGGCGGCGCCTGTCCCGCTCCGCTCGAGAGGCGTTCGAGGCGGAGGCCGCCTCGCTGCCGCTCTTCGGCCTGAAAGGCGGGATCCAGGTGCGCTGGGTCGACTGACGGCGCTATCGGACGACGCGGTACACGAGATGCGCCACGCCGCCGTCTTCACTGACGCCGGTCTGCTTCAGGTCGACTCGCTGCGGGAGCGTCTCGAACATCCGACGACCTCCGCCGAGCAGGACGTCGACCAGGTGGATCCTGATCTCGTCCACGAGCCCGGCGGCGAGGAACTGTTGGGGAACGCTCGCGCCCATCACGCCGATGCGCTTCTTGCCCGCGACCTCGCTGGCCTTCGCGAGCGCGCTCTCGATCCCATCGGTGACGAACGTGAAGATCGGGGCTGCATTCGAAGGCGGGTCGTGGGTAACCACGAAGCACGGCACGTCGCCCAGCGGGCCGCCCCCGCCCCATTCCGGGATGGAGTTGTCGTACGTCCTGCGACCCATGATCACCGCGCCCGTGTCCTCGATCAGGTCACCGAAGACTCGCTCCATCACCGACGGGTCGTCGAACCCCCAGTTGTGGAGCCGCATCCCGTCCTCGCCCAGCCCCTGCCCCGGGATGTCGTCGGGTGCCGCGATGTAGCCGTCCAACGACATGCTCATGTCAATCGCCACGAAACCCATGACGCCTCCTCTTCGCTGCCGATGCGAGCGATTGTCTGCCGATGAGACGGTCGAACGCTCAGGAACTCGTCGTGGACTTCACGGAGTAAGAGTTCCGAGCCAGGTCCCCATGAAGAACAGCAGCGTCAGGACCACCCAGACGGCGACGAGCACCGCAGGCCGATCACCGAACGAGGGCTCGGCTGGGTCCGGGCGCGGGGGCTAGACGATCACCTACGGCGGCTCCTCAGCCATAGCACCATGGCAACGACCCCAGCCGTCGCCGCGCCTGCAGCGACGGCCCATCCGGCCTCGCACGGCACGACGTAGCCGAACACCGAGTAGCACTCCGGGGGTTGCCTGTCGATTCCACTCCCGGGGAAGAGGAGCACGAGGACGACGAGCCCTGCGAGTAACGCAAGGGCCACGTTCCGGCGCGTCATTCCGGCGCCTCCTTCTCTGTCGGCTCCGTCGAGGCCACTTCGTTCATCAGGTGGGTTGTCGCTGGGTGGACCCGTCGGGTCATGCGCAGGTGCAAACGCGATTGCCGCAGTGTCGGCGAGCGTCCAGTGCGATGGAGCCTCCGAATCGTCGACGATGCGCCCGGCTGCGGCAAGCGCCGCCTGGAGCCGCGCGTCGATCTGGGCGATACGGTGCCCGGAGGCGGACGTCGCGGCGCAAGCTGTGGTGAGGTCGCCGGAGGCGAGTCGCCGCCGCTCGAATGGCGTAGCGTTGCACGGTGAGCCGTGAAGTCGAGGATTCGAACCGGCGCCTGCTACGCGCTCGCGACGCCATGGACCGCGCCTACGCCGAGCCGCTCGATGTCCGCGCCGTGGCCGCGGTGGCCCATGTCTCCGAGGCGCACTTCATCCGCACCTTCCGCGCCGTCTTCGGCGAGACGCCGCACCGGTACCTGCAGCGGCGACGGGTCGAGCGCTCGATGTTCCTGCTGCGCGAGACCGACCGCAGCGTCACCGACATCTGCCTCGACGTCGGCTTCACCAGCCTGGGGACCTTCAGTCGCATGTTCCGGGAGATCGTCGGCGAGACGCCGTCCGCGTACCGAGCTGGGAATGGGCCGATCGTGGCGCCCAACTGCGTCCAGATGGCGAACACGCGGCCGCGGGTGGCGGCGGGGGTGGCCATGGAATCGAGCAGTTTCGGAGAAGCGGCCGCCGCCGCGGCTCCCTAGGCTGAACGTCGTCCGATACATCTCACAGAGAGGAACCGCCGTGACCGCCACGAAGAAGTCCGCAAAGCGCCCCACCGCGAGAGACACGTCGTCCAAGGTCTGGACGGACGAAGAGCGCGACGCGATGCAGGACCACGCTCGGGAGATGAAGGCCACGCGCGGCCGCAAGGGCAAGGCGGACGGTGAAGCCGATGTGCTCGCGAAGATCGCCGACATGCCGGAACCGGACCGGTCCATGGCCGAGCGCATTCACGCGATCGTCAAGGCAAACGCGCCAGACCTCGCGTCGAAAACCTGGTACGGGATGCCCGCCTATGCCAAGGACGGCAAGGTCGTCTGCTTCTTCCAGGCGGCGGCGAAGTTCAAGGCGCGGTACGCGACGTTCGGCTTCAACGACGACGCGAACCTCGACGAAGGCACCATGTGGCCGACGTCCTTTGCGCTCACGAAGCTGACCGCCGCCGACGAGGCGAGGATCGGCGCGCTGGTCAAGAAGGCGGCGAGCTGAGCACGAGCGCCCACGCAGGCCACCGAGGGAGGACGCAAGCGATGATCACGAAGCTGCACGTCACCACCATCTACGTCCTCGACAAGGATAAGGCGCTGGACTTCTACGTGAACAAGCTCGGGCTGGAGGTCGGGGACGACTTCAAGCAGGGCTCCTACCGCTGGCTGACCGTGCGCGTCCCCGGCGACCCCGGGATCATGGTCAACCTGGAGGAGCCAGGCCCGCCGCTGCACGACGATGCCACCGGCGCGCAGCTCCGCGAGCTGGCCACGAAGGGCGCCCTGAACGGCCTCGTCTTCCAGACCGACGACACCCGGGGCCTGTACGAGACCCTCAGAGCACACGGCGTCACCGACTTCACCCAGGAGCCCACCGACCACTTCTACGGCACCGATATGGGCATTCGCGACCCGTTCGGCAACGCCATCCGGATCCTCCAGCCGGCGAAGGCCGCCCAGGAGGCGACGGTCTGACATGACCGATGCGGAGGCCGGCACCCGAGGACCAAGGGCGAGCAGGCGCATGAAGGCGGCATACGCCGACCGGTACGGCCCGCCCGACGTCGTCGGCATCAGGGAGGTCGAGCGACCGACGCCCACGGGCGACCAGGTGCTTGTGCGCGTTCGTGCTGCATCGGTCAACCGTGCGGACCTCGACGGTCTCAGGCCGAAGCCGGGGTTCGTGCGCCTCTTCATGGGCCTTCGCGCGCCGAGAAACCACGAGGTCGGCATCGACGCGGCCGGCGTGGTGGATGCGGTCGGGCCGGGCGTGACCCGCTTCAAGCCCGGAGACGAGATCATGACCGACCTGTTCGCGGCCGGGCGATTCGGAGCCTTCGCCGAGTACGTCTGCGCGCGGGAGAAGGCCTTTGAACCGATCCCGGCCGGCATGTCGTTCGAGGAGGCCGCAACGCTGCCGCACTCGGCGGTCCTGGCGCTCCAGGGAATGCGCCTGCGCAACGGCCGGACGTTCAATTCGGGAGACCAGGTGCTCATCGACGGCGCGTCGGGCAACGTCGGTCCGTTCGCCGTCCAGATCGCGAAGGCCATGGGTGCGGAGGTCACCGGCGTCGCCCGTGGGGACAAGCTCGACTTCGTCCGATCCCTCGGCGCCGACCACGTCATCGACTACGAGAAGGTCGACTACACGAAGGCGGGGGAGCGATACGACTGGATCGTATCGGTCGACGCGCACTACCCGATCCGCGCCGTCCGGCGGGCGCTGAAGCCGAATGGCGTCTACCTCACGATGGGTGGCGAGACCGGCACCATCCTCGCGGCGATGGGCGGCAGCCTGCTCATGTCGCGGTTCGGCGACAAGTGGTCCGGCATGATGCTGTGGTGGAAGCCGATGCACCGGCCCGACGTCGACACCCTCAAGGAGCTGATCGCCGCTGGGAAGGTCAGGCCGGTGATCGATCGGCGCTACCCCCTCGAGCAGGTGGTCGAGGCACTTCGCTGGGTGGAGGATGGCAACGCGCGCGGCAAGGTCGTCATCACCTTCGAATGACCCTCGACCGGCTGTCCGGACCGATCCGCCGATGGCTGTACGCCGGCGGAACACGCCAGGATCGCCTAGGCGATCCGGACGCGGTGGTCGCGGCCCTCGATCTCCGACCCGGCATGGTCGTGGGCGATCTCGGTCCGGGCGCCGGGCATTTCACCCTCCGCCTCGCCCGCGCGGTCGAGCCGGACGGCGTCGTATACGCGCTCGACGCGAGGCAGAGCACCCTCGATGATCTGCGTCGCGCGGTCGACGATCGCGGGATCACGACACTCCGGTCGGTGCTGGTGCGTCGCGACCGCCTCGAGATCCCGGAGCCGGTGGATCTGCTCTTCGTCTCTGCCACCTATCACCACGTCCCAGCGACGCCGAGGTACTTCGCGGAGGCTCGGGAGCACCTTCGGCCCGGCGCGAGAGTCGCGATCCTCGAGTCGCGCGGCGAGGGCCCGCTGGCCCACTGGCGTGGCCGACACGCGTCCTCGCCGCAACGCGTGCTGCGCGAGATGGCGGAGGCCGGGTATCGGCTCACCGCGACGCACGATATCGTCCGCGGGTACTGGTTCGGGCTCTTCGAAATCGCTTCCTGAGGCAGCCAAGCGCAAGTGGCGGATCAATGGTCGCTGCGCTTGGGACGTCTCAGTCTCGGCCGAACGCCGCCTTGACATTCGGCCGGAACCAGAGCACCAGGCCGAGGGTGGCGAAGGCGGCCACCAGCACAGCCATCCAGGTGAGCGGCGGCGCATCACGCATCAGCTCGCCCCACTGCGTACCGAGGATCACGGCGACGTACACGATCGTGGCGGCTGCGGCGACCACGCCGAGCGTCCAGGCCCACGACTTGAGCGTCCACGCTCCGTAGGCCAAGGCCAGGTACAGCACGGCCAGGGCGACTGCCGGGGTGACGATGATCGCGTCGCCAGCGTCGAGGCTGGCGAGGCCATGGACGACGAACGCGCCGGCGAGTACGCCAAGGATGGCACCGATGCCGCCGATGGCCGCGAGGATTGCCACGACCGTTACGGTGGCCGGGCGTTCTGGTGACGGAGCCGGTCGGGTGACGGATGGTTGCATGAGAACGGAAACCCCTATCGAGTTCTTGACGGATTCGCGCCGGACGTTGCGATGGCGGTGGGCATGACGATCACGAAACTCGGGACGGTTCGACGCTTGCCCGTCGGAACAGCAGAGCCGACGCGACCCACGCCGCAATGAGAGAGGCGTCCGCTCGCAACTCCGGCCCGAGCCCCGCAACCAGCCCGATCACGGCGACCACCGCGTGTGCGGCCGCCGTCCCGAACATCGCGTATGAAGCTTCACGCGGCTCGAAGCGGGCGACCGAGGCGCCGATCAGCGCCACGGCCAGCACCAGGACGTACATGAGGTTCGCGGGCTCGGTGTCCATCATGCCGACCGCGAAATTGGCCCAGACGAGGAACAGCCACGCCGCGGCTGCGATCCCGACGGCTGCCCTGTGTGCGGTGTTCCTGGCGCGCCTCGTGGCGTACTCGTACAGAAGGCCGGCACCGAGCACGAGGACGCCGACGATGGCGAAGTCCATCGGACCCCAGTTCACGCCGTCGGTGCCGGACCCCGGATCGGGGACCGCGATCCGGAACACCATCGCCAGGAGCGGCACGAGCAGCACGGCTGCCGTGATGAGCACCCAGCGAAGGTAGTTTCTGTTCTCCATGATCATGTGGGTCATGTTCTCCCTGATGATTCCCGCGGCTGTTTCGGCGAACGTCCCGAGCGCGAATCCGTGGAGGTTTCGATTCTCGTGGCTGCGCTCGCGCGCGAGATCGGTGAAGGTCTGCACCATCGGCTCACCGAAGCGCTCCTGGTACGCCCTCGGATAGAGTCGGAGCAGCGTTGCGTACCAGCGCCGATACCGGCGGATCGACCGATCAGATGCCATCGGCGAACGCATTGCGGGTGAGCCGCTTCTCGGTCGCGACGGCCACGACCTCGCGGTAACGGTCCAACTCGGCGTCGAGCGCCTTCCGCCCGAGCCCGGTGAGCGTGTAGTAGATGCGGCGCTCGTCGTCCATCGCGGGGTCGACCTTCCTGTCGCTCTCGCGGATCAGGCCCGCCTCCATCATCCGGCCGAGCGACCCGTACAGCGTCCCCGGCCCCATCTTCACCTTGCCCTGCGACTCCAGCTCCGCCTGCTTCATGATCCCGTACCCGTGCCGCTCCTCCGTGGAGAGCGCGAGCAGGATGTGAAGCACCGCCGGGGTTAGGGGTGCATCCGTCTTGCGATTCACCATGGCTCCGTATATCCGTAACGGATGCATTGTAATGCCCCGATCGTTCCCGTCAAGACGGACGGTATTTGCTCCTTGCTTCGGATCCCGGCAATTGCCTGGCGTTAGGAGGCCACGCCAGTGTCCGCAGATCGACCTAGGCGATGGTCGAGAAGGGTGGCTCCGAGATGCCGGACTCGGTGATGCTCTTCTCTTGGGCGACCTTGGCGCGGAAGTACCCGTTGTACGGCAACCCGTCGTGCAGGCGAGCGCGTACAGTGCCCGGCATGAGTGAACAGGGGTGGCGTGAGTTTCTTTCCGCCGATGGAGTCGACGACTGGGTGATCCTCCACGGGGGCCCGACGGCCGTGTTCAGGGTGGGATCCCTCCTCGAGGCGGCGGGGCTGGCCGCGGCGGTGGCGGCGGTCCCGGGCCTCGAGCCTCGGACGTTGTTGACCGCCGCATCCGACCGTCTCACCGTGAAGCTCACCCGCGAGGTGTGGGGGACCGAGGCTCGGCATGCCGAGGTGGCGCGAGCCATCTCCGCGGTGGCCCGCGAGCACGGCGCCACCGCGGACCGGAGCGCGGTCCAGGAGGTCCAGCTGGCGGTCGCCACCAAGCCCGAGGCCGTCGATCTCGGCTTCTGGCGCGCCGTCCTTGGCTACGCGCCGATGCACGACGACAACGGGATCGACCCGCTGGGCCAGGGCTCCACGGTCTGGATGCAGGAGCTCGACCCGGCGAAGCCACTGCGTCACGCCATGCACGTCGACGTCTCGGTCGCGCGCGACCACGCCGAGGCGCGGATGCAGGCGGCCGTGGCCGCCGGCGGGCGGGTCGTCGATGACTCCAGTGCACCGGGCGCATGGATCCTCGCCGATCGGTCGGGCAACAAGGTCTGTATCGCCGCCTGGCCCGATGGCGCGGCGACGCCCGATTC
>JBHENV010000201.1:0-6632 GCA_046261895.1 Candidatus Limnocylindria bacterium | reverse complement strand
CGAGGATCTGCACTGGCGCCCGGTGGTGATGGTGGGTACCTGCTACGCCGCGCCGATCGAGGACGGTGAGCAGGGGCTCCGCCCGCTCCGCGCCTCCCGGACTCCCCTCCTCGACCTGGTCGGGCCCACGCCGTACGTGGGATTCCAGAGCGCGCTCGACTCGACCGTCGTCCACGGTTGGAACTACTACTGGAAGTCCACCCACCTCCCCGAGCTCCGCGACGACCTCATCGACGTGATCGCCGAGCACGCGTTCTCCTCCTCGTCGCCGCGGTCGTACGTGGCGATGTTCCATCTGAAGGGGGCGGTGAGCCGAGTGGCCGAGGGCGGGACGGCGTTCGGGAACCGGCAGGCGTCGCACGCGATCACCCTCGATGCTGTGTGGCGGCCCGGCGAGGACTTCGGCGACCGGGACACCGCTTGGACGAGGGAGTTCTTCGCCGCCCTCGGCCGCTTCCGCGAAGGCGTCTACGTCAACTTCCTCGGCGGCGACGAAGACCCCGACCGGGTCCGCGAGGCGTACGGCGACTCCGTCTACGACCGGCTGGTGGACGTGAAGACCACGTATGACCCCGACAACGTCTTCCACCACAACCAGAACATCCGCCCGAGAGGTTGAGCGATTGTGTGGGTGGTTCCGATGGCGCGCGCGATGCTTGATCCGTGTGGGGTGGTGTTGGCTGGGGGTGCGACGCTGCCGGAGGGGCCCGGGCGGGGTGCGCATCGGGCGCTGGGCCTCGCGGCGTGCTGGTGGTTCGGCACGTGGTCTCGAGTGGGCGGTGGTTCAGTTCTGTCGCTCGCCCTCGCCCACGTGGGCGCCAGGCGGGCCGCCACTCGGTCGGCACCACCGTATTCGGCGGGATGATCGCCTCGACCCTGCTCAACCTCTACTTCATTTCGGTGCTCTACGTGCTGATCGAGCGGTTGCGGGAGCGCCGCGGCGTCCCCGGCGGCCGCGGAGCGGCAGTGAAGTCCAGATTCTTGACTTTACGCCCGACGTCCATCGTGGTGCCATGGATCCGCCGATGGGACCGACCCAATGACGACCCCGACGACCAACCTAGTTCAAGGAGGATCTCCATGAGAGGTCATGCACTTGTTGCGATCGTACTCGTTGCTAGCGTTCACGCGCAGGCGCTCGCGAAAGAAGCCTCGGTCGACTGGGAGGTGAATGCGACAATTATCGATGGCTGTAGCTGCCAAATGCTGTGTCCGTGTATCTTCGGCTCGCCCGCGACAGTCGGCTCGGCCGCGACCCACCAGCATGCGGGACACCGGTCCTGTTACTTCAACGCGGCGTTTCGGGTGAATAAGGGGCATCATGGCAAGTTGAAGCTGGACGGGCTGAAGTTCTGGTTCGCGGGAGACAAGGGCGACGCCAAGACCGTCGAGCTTACATTCGAGCCTTCCGCGACCAAAGAGCAGCGGGCCGCGATCCGCGTATTCATGTCGCATTTCCTGCCATTGAAGTGGACGTCTCTCACCGAAGGACCCGATGCGCAGATAGACTGGAAAGCCGAGGCGGTGCGCGCCGAGGCCAAGCTCGATGGCGGGAAGGCGGCTGAGGTGGTGTTGACTCGAAATCCCGGCGCCACAGGTGAAGGTACGACCGTCATTAAGAATATGAGCTACTTCGCCTGTACCCGAAATGACGGGTTCAATATATTGCCAGTCGAATTCCTCGCCTATCGTCGCGGACCCAGGCCAGCACCGTTCGAGTTTCGTGGTACCTCAGGATGGACCATCACCATCGACATGAACTCCAAGGATGTGGTTGCGGCGCGGTAGACCTCGTTCATACGACCTCAAAGGCCTCCACTTCGTCTCACTCTCCTACGCTCGAGACCGGCACTTTGGGATGAAAACGATCTCGAGGCAGCGTGCACCCCACTCGCCGAGCGACGTGCTGGTGGACCGGTCGTGACGCTGGGTGCGTGGGTCGCGGCTGGCTAAGTCCGCGCTGGAGCCGACGAAGCCCCGGCGTTACCAGCCACTTCCATCGCTATGCGGTGTCGCGGGTGGTGGTAGGCTCCAGGGCGAGCAATGACCACGGGTCCAAAACCGGGGTCTTGAGGGATTGCCCGGGGCGTCAGGATTCGCTCCTTTGGAGCAGCATCTTGCGTGCAAGAGCGCTAACCTCATTGTGGCACCGCTCGTTTTTTCCATCGGCGTGCTGGCTACGACACCGTTACAGCGGACTCGCTCCCTCGCTTCGCTCGGGCGCTCGCCGCTGACGCCGTAGCGTTAGGCGGACTGAGGTGTGCCGTCCGCTGGATGTGGGCGCCCTGGATATCAGGGTATTGCTTGAAATGCGGTTTCGAGACACTCGTTCAGAACCCAGCTTCTTGGCGGTACGCGGTTCTATGGATCGTGATTGTCGCCAGCGCCTTACTGATTGCTTGGATGGCTCGAGCGGAATGAGCGTCATGTCTGAGCTGCAGCAGAAGCCACGACCCTGAGGGCCTTAGGGCCGCGTGGGGGGGTCGGCGCGATGGGTTTATCGGTGCCGCCTGACCCGCGGGTGCGGACTTTGTCCTGGCTTCGCTCGAACCTCCCCCCGCCCGGTCTGCGGAATCTCGACGAGGGAAGTGCTCCCTCGGATTACTTTTCGCCTGAAGGAGGGACAATGCCTCGATATCCCGCCGTCGCTGGCTTGCTTTCGCTCGCCGTGGTCGCAGGCTGCGAGAGAGTGCATCTGGTGCAGGACCCTCCCCCGATCCCGCCTTCCTTTGCCGACAGCGCGGGACAGGACTTCAACGCGGGCCGCGTGCAGTCGATCGCGGTCAGTCCCGCGGATCGCAACCGCGCCCTCGTGGCGATGGAGTTCGGGGGCCTGTGGGGCACGATCAACGCCGGGGAGAACTGGTTCCGGATCTTTTCGCTGCCCGCGGTCATGGTGACCGACGTCGAATTCGGCGCCGACGGAGC
Organism: Candidatus Limnocylindria bacterium; assembly: GCA_046261895.1. Lineage (GTDB taxonomy): Bacteria > Chloroflexota > Limnocylindria > QHBO01 > QHBO01 > JACDBZ01. The sequence goes on along the minus strand of JBHENV010000201.1, from coordinate 3,704 downwards.
CACCGTGGTCGCCACCGTCGCTCGCGACAACCAGGTCTCCAACGGGGGAGGCATCTACGTGAGCCGTGACCGCGGCGGAACCTGGACCCGGCCGGTGACCGGCATCGTCCCGCCGACGCCGTCCATCACGCGCACGAGCGCCTATGCGGTTTCGCGGTCGCCCGACGGGAGCGGTCTCTGGTACGTCGGCACGGACTTCGGCGTGGCGATCAGTACGGACAATGGCGACACGTGGACGCACAAGAAGCTCGAGCCGACGTTTCCCCCCATGGTCCAGGCGGTCCTGGGGTTTCCGGGAGGGCAGGCGCTGGCCCTCGCCTCGAACGCGCTGTATCGCAGCGACGATCGCGGCGCGACGTGGCGCAACGTGCTTGCCGACTCGAACTTCGCCTGGAACTTCCAGTACGGCGCCAACAAGATGGACCGCTCGCCCCACGCGCCGTGGGCCTTCATCCTCCGGGAATATCGCTGGAGCTCGGACCCCGCCCGCCGCGGGGGGACGATGTGGTTTTACGAGCTCGACACGGACACGAAGACGATGCTGACGACGCCCCAGGGCACCTCGCGCGGCCCTTTCGTCCGCGTCACCAAGGAGCCGGTCACCAGCGAGTTTGGGCCGTGGCCCATCAAGGTCTGGACCGGCCATGGCTGGGATGGGTATCAGGTGACGCGAGCGACGGCGGAGGAGTTTCGGGCGTTGGCCGAGGAGGATTGGCTGAGCTACATCGCCACGGCAGGCGTGCACGCCGACATGGGCGATCTGGGCGTGGATGCGGCTCTCCAGCCCACCTTCCTCGGCAGCGATGGCGGCTTGTTCAAACCGCGGCCACCGTCGTCGACCGCGGCCGGCGACTGGGTGAGCGCCGCCGTTCCCGGCAGCGGAATGAACTCGCTGCAGATCACGGATCTGGCCGGCACCAACATGGTGCGGCGCGACGGGGCGGTCCTGTCGACGTCGCTCTATTTCGGCACTCAGGACAACTTCCTCTGGGCTTCTCCGGACGGTGGAAAGACGTGGCCGCACGGTGATGGGGGTGAAGGCTACGACCTGGAGGTCCGCACTGACGCACGGCCCGGCGAGCCCATCACGGTCGCATACGTGGAGATCGGGGGCAACTGGACCGAACAGTTCGCCGACGCGAACTTTCTCAACCAGCGGGTCGTGCCGGACGTGGATTCCAACGGGCAGCCCCTCGATTCAGGGCAGATGAAGCAGGCGTTCTATCTGGAGCCATCGGCGGGAGGAACCGAGACCAGCTGGCTTCGTCTCCGCATCGGGGGCGGACCGCAGAACGGGGTCTACCTTTCGACAAACAACGGTGACACGTGGCGCCGGCGCTTCGACCTCAACTTTAGCTGGGCCGGCTCCGTGCAACGCACGAACCTCAAGAGTCCCGTGCTGACCCAGGGAGTCAGCGCGCGTGCACATCCCGACGTCGTCACGGGCGGCATCCGGGAGGGCGTGATGGCCTGGGTGTCGGTGTACCTCGGCAGCGGCGGCATCGGGCTCGTCCCTCTGTCGAATCTCTATGCCGATCGCGTGGACACGATCGACGACAGCGATGTCGTGCGTCTTCCCGGCGGAGGCAGCCTCGGGCGCCGCGCGGCACAGTGGGATTCGCATGCCGTGTTCGGCGCCGATCCCAACGACTGGCAATTCCTCATCGCGCCGGACATCGTGGCCGGCGACGTGAAGGTGAGTCGCGACGCCGGCCAGACGTGGGCGAAGGATCAGCGGCTCACGGCTCAGGTGCTCCAGGGCGGCCGGCTGAAGATGCGCGACCTCGACGACTACCACATGCAGGTCACGAAGATCGCATTCGATCCCTACCGGGAAGGGCGCATCCTGGTGGGCACCCGCGACGCGGGCGTGATCTGCACGATGGACGACGGGAAAACCTGGCGCACGATCAAGAACTCGGAGAGGATCAGCTATGTGACGGGCTTTCATTTCTATCCTAACGGCGCGGTGCACATCGCGAGCTGGGGGCACGGGATCTGGTTTCTCCAGAGAACGACGGGCTGCTCCAAGACCGATCCTCCGTACTGGGATCGGCGTCCGCCGATCGGGGACATTGAGACGAGCGTCGGCGTTCTCGCCCGAAAGCGGAAGGAGCCGCCCCCGCCGCGGGGCGTGGCCGAACCGGGACTCGCCAAGCTGTTCGTAGCGACGGCCTACCCGTCGAGCGGGCTCGCCGGGCTGGGGTCGGACAACGTGCTCCAGGTCTCGGGACGCGGCTTCCCCGCTGGCCAGGAGGTGACGTTGCGCATTCGCGAGAGCGAGTTGCTCAAGCGGGGCGGGCGGGTCGGCAAGGACGGCATGTTCTCGACGTCGCTGCGATTGCCCGAGGATCTGCCCTATGGGACGTTCACCATCGAGGCCGTCGCCGGACCGGATGCGAAGATCCTGGCCGTCTCCGATTTCGTCAAATCCTATTCGGACGAGCCGCAGCCGAGGCGCGATGACCGGCGCTAGCCGCGAATCACCAGGGGCGACTGCCCTCACTGCAGACGGGCAATCACAGTTCCATGGTATGGCGGCTTTCGCTGGCGCTGAAGGAGAGCAGCCGCCTAACATGGCGTTGCAGCGGACTCGTGGCCTCGCGGCTGTCAGATCGGTTCAGGGCACCGGTGGCCGCTCGGCGGTCGAGCCACCGCGGTTGGCCGCTCGCCGCTAAACGCCGTCGCGTTCGGCCGCAGAAGGCGACGCTTCATATCTCAACAACAGGAGGAATCAACATGAGGACGCGATCCAAGGTACTGCTCGTCGCCGTGGCGTTCTCGCTGGCGTTGGCCGGTGTCCGATCCTTCTACGGGGCCGAACCGGAGGGACGGCTGAATGCGGACAAGATCGGTCAGGCGGCGGGGGTCAAGGCGACTATTGCCCGGGACGGGGTTGTCCGCATTGCCTGGGCCAGGACCGACGTGCCGGTCAAGGTAGATGGGATGTCGCTCCACCCGTTCGCCGGGTTAGGGTCGTGGGCCGCGTTCGCGCCGGCCAAGCACGCGGCGATGGTGATGGGTGACACGGTCGTCTTCCAGGACGAGGTGACGCCGGCGATGGATGCCGCGTTCGCCGCCGGGCTGGAGGTGACGGCCCTGCACAACCACTTCTTCTACGACGAGCCGAAGGTGTACTTCATGCACATCGGCGGGACGGGCGAGTCGGAGAAGTTGGCGGCGGGAGTGAGAGCAGTCTGGGATGCCATCAAGAAAGTCCGGGCTGCGAATGCGCAGCCCGCCACGCGATTCCCCGGCAACACGCCCAAGCCAGGCAAGGTGACTGCGGAGCCGTTGGAGGAGATCCTCGGCCACAAGAGCGAGGCCCAGGGCGGAGTGGTGAAGGTCACCATCGCGCGGGAGGGCCAGATGCACGGGGTCAAAGTCGGCGGGTCAATGGGGCTGACGACGTGGGCAGCATTCTCAGGCAGCGACGAACTGGCGGCGGTGGATGGCGACTTCATTATGACCGCCTCGGAGGTGCAGCCGGTGCTGCGGGCGCTGCGGAAGGCCGACATCCACATCGTCGCCCTGCACAACCACATGATCGGCGAGGAGCCGGCGTTCTACTTCACGCACTTCTGGAGCAAGGGGCCGGCCGAGAAGCTGGCCAAGGGGGTCAAGGACGCGCTCGATCAGCAGGCAAGGCGGGCCGCGGTCCAAAGGGGCATTGAGCATCGGGCGTCATCGACCCGGCCGGACCA
>JBHENV010000200.1:0-4047 GCA_046261895.1 Candidatus Limnocylindria bacterium | reverse complement strand
TCGGGAATGAAGGACGAGAGGATGTTGAGCATCGTCGTCTTGCCGGAGCCCGTGCCGCCTGCGACGAAGATGTTGAGCCGGGCCTTCACGCAGGCCTCGAGGAATTCGAACATGTCCGGGGTGGCGGTGCCGAAGCGGATCAGGTCGTCGACCGTGTACGGGGTCGCCGAGAACTTTCGGATGGTGATGACCGGGCCGACCAGCGAGAGCGGCGGGATGATGGCGTTCACGCGGGAGCCGTCGGCAAGGCGGGCGTCGACCATGGGACTCGATTCGTCCACGCGGCGGCCGATCGGCGCGATGATGCGCTGGATGATCTTCATCACGTGCTCGTCGTTCTGGAACGTCACATTGGTGAGCTCCAGCTTGCCCTCGCGCTCGATGTAGACCTGCTGCGGCCCGTTGACCATCACCTCGGTGAGGGTCTCGTCGCGGAGGAGCGGCTCGAGTGGCCCGAGGCCCAGGATCTCGTCCGTGATCTGCTCGAGCATGCGCACGCGCTCGGCGCGGGTGAGGGCCAAGCCCTCCTCGTCGGCGATGCGGCTGAAGAGATCCTCGATCTGGCGGCGGACCTCGACCTGGTTCGACAGGTCCAGCTTCGGGTCGAGCTCATTGATGAGCCGGTTCTGGACGCGGAACTTCGCCTCGCGGAAGGACTCGCGAGCAGGCATCGCGCCGGAGAACCTCGATGGTGCTGCCGTCGGCGGTGGGGTGGGCGGGCGTACGGGAGTCTGTGACGGCGGCTGTGGGCCGCCGCCACCCGATGGCGCAACCGTGGCGGGAACCGCGGGCGCCTGGGGTTCCCCGTCTGCCGCGGGCCGCGCCCGCTCGATTCGCTTCAGCAATGACATGTGCTCGGTCCTTCCAATGAGCTCAGCGGCGTGCGAAGAGTCCGCGCCTGGCGGCCTTATCGCTCTGTGTGGTTGCGGCAGTTCCCTCGCCGGCGAGTGTCCGGGCAAGCTTGAAGACGTCGCGGGCGAGTGGCGACTCTGGATGGGATACGACGAAAGGCACGCCGCGATTCACCGCGAGCACGGCCAGGCGGCCGTCGGAGACGATGGTACCGTCTATGGATCGGCGGATCGACGCCTCGACGTCGCCGATGCGAATGCCCTGGGAGGCATCCGAGCGGTTGATCACCAGCCGAACCTTCGAGCGCTCGTAGTCGAGCTGATCGGCGACCTCGAGGAAGAGTCGTACGTTCTTGATGGTGGTGATCTCGAGCGCGGCGACCACCAGGATCTGGTCGGCCGCATCGAGAACCCCCAGGGTGTGGTCATTCAATCCGGATGGAAGGTCCACCACGACCCAGTCGTGCGTCTCGCGCAGGAAGCCGATGATCTTCTTGAGGTACGCCGCGGTGACGAGGTCGGCACCCTCAGGTGACGGCGGCGCCAGGAGCACGCGGATCCCGGTCGAGTGATCGACCATGACCGATTCGATGATGTCGCGATCCGGCTCTCCGCCCTCGACCGCTTCCATGACGGAGCGGTTCTTCGGGTTCAGGTTGAGGAGCACCCCCACGTCGCCGAACTGGAGGTTTGCGTCGACCAGTGCCACGCGCTGCTTTGTCTCCCGCTTGAGAGCGAGTGCCAGGTTCACGGCGAGCGTCGTCCGTCCGGCGCCACCCTTCGGCGAGAAGACGGCGATGACCTGGTGGTCCTCGGCATTGCCGGCCTCCGGGACGGGCGTCGGTGCCGGCGCGCTCACTGTTGTCTGCCCCTGTGCCCGCCGCGAGAGCTCACGCTCGTGGACGCGCTTGATCGAGGTGGCGAACTCGTCACCGCTGAACGGCTTGACGAGGAATTCGCGCGCACCGGCGAGCATGGACCGCTTGAGCTGCTCGGCCTCGCCATGGACGCTCATCATGATGATGGGGCTGTGCGGCAGTCGCTGCGAGATGTTCTCCGCTGCGGCGATGCCATCCATCCCCGGCATGTTGATGTCCATGACGATGATGTCCGGGCGCAGGTCCATGGCTACCTGGATCGCTTCCTCGCCGGAGCCGGCGGTGCCGGCCACGTCGATCTCGCGCTCCAGCCCGAGGAGGCGCGACAGGTGGTCGCGCGTCTCGGAGATGTCGTCGACGATGAGTACCTTGATCATGAGTTCATTTGGCAATCCGCGTGGAGGCGTGAGCCTCCTTACGGGCCCGCCTCCTCGTTGAGTTGCTCCACGATGCTCGGGATGCGCAGACCAAACTCGGTGACGAGCTGATCGATCGTGATCCCGAGGGTTTCCTCGATGGCGTCGTCATCGGCGTGGCGGACGATGGCGGTCAGCGACCCGACCTCGCTCAGATCGTTCTGGGCGAACTTGATTACTTCCGCATCCTGCGCTGTTCCGGCGATCACGATGATCACGCTGTCCAGGACCGTCTGCTCCGGCTGCTCCGGGTCGGGAACACCGTCTCCATCGGCGTCGACCGGTTCCGGCTGGATCGCACGGGTAGCGCTGACATACAGCACTCGTTTGTCCTGGAGGATGGCCTTCACCGTCCGCGCTGCTTCCAGGCCGGGGATCGCCTCGAACCGCGGCGGCGCACCTTCGTCCGTGTTGGCGGCCGAGTCGGCGGTCTCCTGGAGCACGTTGATCAGCTGCGACATGACGACATCGATCGTGTCGCCCCCCTTGACCAGGAAGTCGAGCCCGGTTGCGCGGTCGACCTGGAAGGCGATCGCCTTCTCTCCCGGCTGAAGGAGCGCGGGAATGTTGATGGTCGGGTCATCGCCTCCGCCGATCGCCTCGGCAGGAACCTGCGAACGGGCGGGGATCGCGAAGAGCGCAGGCTGGCCAGCGACGGCACTCGCGCTTCCGAGAGGCGTGCTGACCACGTCTTCCGGAGCGACCTCTGCCGGCTCCACGACTTCAGGGGTGATCGGATCGCCGATGGCAATGTCCTGGGTGGCGACGAGGACCGTCTCGGTGACCTCCTCCGGAGCCACGGCCTCTTCACGCTGATTGAGCAGGATCACGATGGCAACGAAGGCGAGGACAGCGAGCAGAACGCCGACCAGGATGACGAGGCGATTCGATCGCTTCACAAAGAGTCCCCTTTGAGCTCGGGTGGATGAGTACCAATGAAGTCGCAGGCGGGGTTACGGGTTGTGCCTGCAGTCAACAGTCTACGCACGCGCGGCAAGCCTCACGACTGGACTTGTGGGCTACTGGCGGGGTGGTACTCGCGACCATTGCCGAGAAAAGCGAATCCCCCGCGGCATTCGCCACGGGGGATTTCGCCGTTCAAGCGAGTTGCTTACGCCTCGTCGAGAGTCGTGCCGACGTTCTGGAACAGCTCCGAGATAATCGGGCCCAGGAAGATCAGGGCGACGATCACGATGATCGCGATGAGGGCGAGAAGGAGACCATACTCAACGAGAGTCTGACCTTCCTCGTCCTTGCTCTGGATGCGCGCCAGAAGAGTGCTGATGAAGTGCTTAACCATATGTGCTGTACCTCCTTTCCGAGAGAGATTTGCCTCGGAAGCGTACGAACCCGTGTCGGCAGTTGATATGGCCGATTGGTCCTGTCGCCCCCTGCAGCGGTGGGTACCTTGCGCCCGATCGGGCGCGCTGTCAATAGACGTGACCCCACCTGTCGACGGCCAGGCAACACAAGATCAGGGAGCCGGCCCCTTTTGGAGCGGCTCCCTGGGTCACCGGAGAATGAGTCCGGAGACCGACGTCGATGCGTCGATCCCCTCGATGAAGGCCACCGCAGATACCCGCGGTGACGTGATCCGAAGGCTACGGGGCGCACCCCGCGCACGGAATGGGTCTCCCGTACCGCGCCGGCCGGGACTTCCGTCGCTCAGTCCTCGGGGATCTTGATCCAGCCCTGGCGCATCGCGTAGACGACGGCCTGGGTGCGGTCGTTCACCGAGAGCTTGCGTAGGATGGAGCTCATGTGGTTCTTGACCGTCTGCTCGCTGATGCCCAGCGCGTAGGCCACCTGCTTGTTCGTCATGCCCTGCGCGATGTTGTCGAGAATCTCGACCTCGCGCGGCGAGAGCGGCGCAAAGATCGGCTGCGCCTCGGAGCCGTAGAC
>JBHENV010000199.1:0-13919 GCA_046261895.1 Candidatus Limnocylindria bacterium | reverse complement strand
TTCGGGCCTGGCAGGGAGCGCGCGCGCCGGCGCGAGCAGGTGCCGGGTGACGAGGAAGCGTCGAGCGTGGTCGCCCGAGATCTGGATGGCGGTCATGGCCCGGATCGTACCGGCCGTTCCTGACGAGCGATGGCAGGAATTAACGACGGAGCGTTCCGCTCGATGCAGCGGTCGCGGCGCCTGGCAGACACGACGTTGGCTGGCACTCGCGCGTTTGGAGTGCCAATTGGTATGATCCTGCCCGCCATGGCCGTGAAACGCGACTACTACGACGTGCTGGGCGTCGGCCCAGACGCCGACGATGCCGAGATCAAGCGTGCCTTCCGACGCCTCGCGCAGCAGCACCATCCGGACGTGGACCAGAACGACGGCGCCGAGCAGCGATTCAAGGAGCTCAACGAGGCATATCGCATTCTCTCCGACCGGCAGCGCCGGTCGGCGTACGACATGTTCGGCCATGCGGGCGTGGAAGGCGCGGGGGCTGGTGGTGGAGAGGGCTTCGGCGGGTCGCCGACCGGTGCGCGCCGCGGGGCGCGCGTGGTGGCCGGTGCCGACCTGCGATACGACCTTCCGATCGAGTTCGCCGAGGCCGTCTTCGGCGTCACCAAGGAGATCAGCTTCGCGACCCTCGTCACCTGCGGGCACTGTGACGGAGGAGGCGGCGAGCCGGGGACCGAGCCGGAGACATGCCCGGAGTGCGGCGGGAGCGGCGAGAAGCGGCGTGTGGCGCAGACGATCCTGGGCCAGATGGTCAACATCGTGGCCTGCTCCCGATGCCGGGGCGAGGGTCGGGTCATCGCGAGCCCATGTTCGGTGTGCGGCGGGGATGGCCGCACCCGCGAGGAGCGCTCGGTGGCGGTGAGCATACCGGCGGGCATCGACGATGGACAGCGCATCGCCCTCGAGGGTCAGGGGGAGGCTGGTCCACGTGGCGGTCCGAACGGTGACCTGTACGTGGCGATCAAGGTCCGGCCGCACCCGCAGCTCATGCGTCGCGGCACCGAGCTCTATCACGAGCTGCCGATCACCTTCCCGCAGGCGGCACTCGGAGCGACGGTGTCCGTGCCGACCGTCGAGGACGGCGAGGAAGTGGAGATCCCTCCCGGCTCGCAGTCCGGTCACGAGATCCGGCTGCGCGGCAAGGGAGTGCCTCGGCTTCGTGGAGCCGGACGGGGGGACCTGCACGTGATCCTCAATGTCGTCGTGCCGACCAAGCTGACGAAGCGGCAGCGCGAGCTCATGCGCGAGCTGGATGCGTCGAGCGGGCCGGCCGTCCTGCCCAGGGGCGGCGGCACGGTCTTCGATCGCCTGCGCGACCTGTTCAGCTGACGTCGAGCCGATGCGCTGGCTGGAGCTGACCGTCGAGACCGACGTCGAGGCGGTGGAGGCCGTCAGCGAGATCCTCGCCCGGGTCGGGGCGGGAACGGCAGTGCAGCCGACCCGGTTGATCCGCGATCCCGATGACGAGCTCGTGGCGCGCGACGATCCCACCGCGCCGTACATCATCACCGCCCACGTCGCCGACGCTCCGGGCGCGGCCGACCGGGTGGAGTCCACCGAGCGCGCGCTCTGGCATCTCCAGGCGTTCGGCCTGCGGCCCGTTGGCCCCCTCCGCGTCCGTCCGGTCGACGACGCGGCCTGGGCCGACGCGTGGAAGGTGCACTACGTGGCGCAGCGCATCGGTCGGGTGGTGGTCGTGCCGTCGTGGGCCGAGCAGGAGCTCCGAGCCGGCGAGGTCGGGATCACGCTTGATCCGGGCATGGCCTTCGGGACCGGGCTGCACCCCACCACGCGCGGCTGCCTCGAGATGCTGCAGGCGATCGACCCGATGCCCGAGCGGGTCCTGGACGTTGGTTGCGGCTCCGGCATCCTGGCGCTGGCCGCCCTGCGGCTGGGAGCAGCGCACGCCGTCGGCTTCGACACCGATCCGCTGGCCGTGACCGCGTCCCGCGAGAACGCCGTACGCAATGGCCTGGCCGAGCGCCTCGAGGTCCGTACCGGGACGCTGTCCCGGGCCTCGGGCGAGCGCTGGCCGTTGATCCTGGCCAACCTCGTGGCCGCCGTCCTGGCCGCCCTGGCGGAGCCGCTCGCCGCGCATCTCGCCCCGGGCGGCACCCTGCTGGCGAGCGGGATCATCGAGCCTCGGGCGAACGAAGTGGTCACCGCCATGACGGCTGTCGGGCTGCGCGTCGCAGGGCGGCGTGACGACGGCGAGTGGGTCTCCCTCCGTCTCGAGCATGCGCCATGACGCTCCATCGGTTCTTCGTCCCCCTGGAGGCGACCGTGGACGACCGGGTCACGCTCCCGGCAACGGTCGAGCGGCAGGTGCGCGGAGTGCTGCGCATGGTGGATGGCGATCGGATCGTGGTCCTTCCGGGCGACGGGACGCAGGCGCTCTGTCGGCTGGAAGGGGATCGCTGCGTCGTCGAGGAGCGGTCGGTCCCGGCCACCGAGGCTCGGCATCGGCTGACGATCGTCCAGGCACTGCTCAAGGGCGACGCGATCGAGGAGGTCGTGCAGCACGCGACCGAGCTGGGCGTGGCGGCCTTCCGGCTGGTGGTGACGGAGCGCAGCGTGGCGCGCGACATGTCGGCGCACAAGCTTAAGCGGCTGCGCACCATCGCTCGAGAGGCGGCCGAGCAGTCGGAGCGGGGGATCGTGCCGTCGATCGCCGCGCCCACGGGCCTTGCCGCGGCTCTCGTGCCCCGATCGGTGCTCCTCTACGAACGCCACGACGGCGTCGGACTGGCGCGGCTTGACGCGCCGGAGACGCTGATCATCGGTCCCGAGGGTGGCTTCAGCCGTGCCGAGCTGGCGTCGGCCACCTCGGCAGGCGTGCGGATCGCCGGGCTGGGTCCACGAATCCTTCGATCGCAGACCGTGGCGGTCGCCGCCGCCGCCGTGATCTTGTCGCGGACGGGCGACTTCGCCTAGGCTCCGCCCATGACCGACCGTGAGCCGGAATGCCTGTTCTGCAGGATCGTGGCGGGCGAGGTCCCGGCGGAGATCGTCCTCGGCGACGAGGACGTGATCGCGTTCCGCGACATCGCGCCGAGGGCGCCGACCCATCTTCTCGTCATCCCGCGCCGCCACATTCCGGACGCGCGCGCACTGACCGACGGCGACGGCGAGCTGCTGGGGAAGCTGTTCAGCGCCATCCGCCGGGCTGCCGACGCGGCGGGACTCGACGACGGGTACCGGGGGGTGACGAACGTCGGGCCTGAGTCCGGCCAGACCGTCTTCCACCTCCATTTTCACCTGCTCGGCGGACGGCGGATGGCGTGGCCACCGGGCTGACGGGCGCGCGGGAGCCTCGATTGACCCTCATCGACTCCGCTGCTACCCTGCATCGGCTTGCGTGCCGGCGGGTCAATCCGCCATGCAATCGGCACGACATATTGAAGCGGGAAGGAGGCGAGACGTTTGGCAGAAGTCCGCGTGGGCGAGAACGAGACGTTCGAAAGTGCGCTGCGTCGATTCAACAAGAAGATTCAGCAGTCGGGAATCCTGGCTGAGGCACGACGCCGCGAGCACTACGAGAAGCCCAGCGTGAAGCGAAAGCGCAAGGAAGCCAAGAAGCGAAAGGTAACCTCGCGCGTCTAGCCAGACGCCAGCCTCATTCCAACCGATATCCGGCGCACCGGAGGGAAATCCGAGACCGATGACGCCGGAGACCGATGCCGCCGTGAGCCTCTCGGATCGAATCGAGTCCGCCATGCGTGACGCGATGCGCGCTCGCGACGAGCAGCGCACGCAGACGCTGCGGATGGTCATGGCGGCTGCACACAACGTCAGGATCGCGCGTGGCCGCGATTTGACCGACGACGACGTCGTCGATGTCCTCACCAGGCAGGTCAAGCAGCGTCGCGAGAGTATCGCCATGTTCCGCGATGCCGGCCGCGAGGAGCGGGCAGCCGCGGAGGAGGCCGAGGCGGCCATCCTCGCCGAGTTTCTGCCGCGACCGCTCACCGAGGACGAGGTCACCTCGGTGGTGCGCGACGCGATCGCCGAGACCGGCGCCTCGTCCCCGGCCGACCTCGGCAGGGTGATGGGACGCGTCTCACCGCGGACGAAGGGCCGCGCCGACGGGCGGCTGGTGAGCGAGGTCGTGCGCCGGCTGCTGGCCGGATAGGTCGATGTTCATCCCGCGCACCCTCAGCGAAACGGGCAACGGGCCGACCGCCGCGGCGTGGCGCGCCGTGGCGGTGGCCGGCATCGTGACCGCCTCGCTCTTCCTCATCCTCTCCGCCAACATCACCCTGGGACAGGAGAACCTCGAGGCGGGCCAGGTTGCCGAGCGCGACATCCGGGCCCCGCGCGGCGTGACCTTCGATTCAGAGAGCGAGACCGAGGCAGCACGCGAGGCGGCCGCGGCCGTCATCGGCGCGGTCCCCGAGACGCTGGAGCCACCGGCGGATAACCAGGAGGACCAGCTCGCTGAGTTCGACATGCTCGCGCGCCGGGTGACCCGGATCCTGGAGCTGCGCGACCGCGAAACGCTCGCCGCCGAGGATCTGGTTGCCCGACTCGCCACCGACGTCCCGCAGGTTCCGATGGCCCATCGCGAGCTCGTGGCCGACATGTCGGTGCCGCGCTGGGAAGTGGTGGCGGCCGCCGCGCGAAGCGCCATCGAGTCCACGCTTGCCGTCTCCGTCCGCGAGGACGAGCTCGTGCGTGTCCGAGCTTCGGTGCGCGACCTGATCACCAATGATCTCGAGGACGCCGAGCGGGACCTCGCCGGCGATCTTGCCGCATCGTTCATCGAGCCGAACGTCGTCATCAGCGAACAGTTGACGGAGGAAGCTAGGGCGCAGGCCCGGGCCGAGGTCCCTCAGGTCCCGGTCGAGGTGCTAGCCGGCGAGACGATCGTCGAAGAAGGCAACGTCATCAGCGTCGGCGACATCGAGAAGCTCGAGGAGCTCGGGCTGACGCGCCCGCTCGTCACGGCCGGAACGGTGGTGGGCAACGCAGTGATCGCCGCGCTACTGGCGGCGCTGCTGGTCGGCTACCTCCTGCGCTTCGAGCCTGAGATTTGGCATCGCAACCGATCGGTCCTGCTCTTCTTCCTGGCGCTCGTGGTCACGGCGGTCGCGATTCGCATCGCCGCCGATCGAATGCTGTGGGCGTTCGCGGTGCCGACCACGGCGACCGTGCTGCTCGTCGGCATTTTGCTGCGCAACTCAGCCGGCGTTGCCATGGCCGGTGCCCTGGCCGTCCTCACGGGTGTGATGAATGGCGATACGCTCGAGCCGGCGGTTTACGTCCTGGCGGGCGGCGTGGTCGCGCTGCTGACCATCACGCGTGCCGAGCGCCTCAATGCCTTCGTGCGAGTCTTCGCCGTGTTGGCCGTGACGAACATCGCCGTGGCCACCGCCTTCAGCCTCCTCGGGCAGCGTGACCTGGCGGCCGTGCTGCAGCTGGGCGCCATCGGCCTGGTGAACGCCGCCCTCTCCGTCATCCTGGCCGTCGGCAGCTTCGCGATGCTCGGCAACGTGTTCGGGATCATGACGGTCTTCCAGCTGCTCGAGCTGGCCAACCCGTCCAACCGTCTGCTGCGTCGGCTCCTGCTCGAGACGCCGGGGACCTATCACCACAGCGTGATGGTCGGCAACCTGGCCGAACGCGCGGCCGAGACGATCGGCGCCGATCCCCTCCTCGCCCGGGTCGCCGCCTACTACCACGACATCGGGAAGATGAAGAACCCGCTGGCGTTCATCGAGAACCAGGGCGGCGCGCACAACATCCATGACGATCTCAGCGCGGAGACGAGCGCGAGGATCATCGGCGGCCACATCCGGGACGGAATCGACCTTGGCTACGAGCATGGGCTGCCGGTGCAGGTGATCGGCTACATCCCGCAGCACCACGGGACGAGCGTCATGACCTTCTTCCTCCAGAAGGCGCTGCGCGAGGTCGGCAACCGTCATGACCTGGTTGATGAGGGCACGTATCGCTATCCGGGGCCCAAGCCGCAGAGCCGGGAAGCCGCGATCATCATGCTTGCCGATGGCGTGGAGGCATCCGTTCGCTCGTTGGACGAGAAGGACGAGCGGAGCATCCGCGGCATGGTCGACCGTATCGTCGACGCCCGGGTCGAGGACGGGCAGCTCGACGACGCGGAGCTGACCCTGAAGAACATCAGCCAGATCAAGGACGCCTTCGTCGGGCAGCTGCTCGGCATGTACCACTCGCGCATCAAGTACCCGGACAACGTGGTGCCGATGGACCAGCGACGCGAGCACATCAACCCTTGAGTGCTGGGTCCTCGGCGGATTAGGATGGTTCGACCATGGGCTGCTCCGTCACCTTCCACGACCGCATCGGGGCCGACCGCCTCGCGAACGCGGTCGAGCCGCTCGGTGCCGACGCCGCCCTGCTGCTCCTCGAGTCGGCGGTCTGCGAGACCGTCCGGGTGTCCGTGGGCGCCGAGGAGGCCGAGGTCGAGCTGACGCTCTCCGGCGACAGCGAGATGGAGCGCCTCAACTTCGACCACATGGGCGAGCGCGGCCCGACCGACGTCCTCTCCTTTCCACTTCACCAATGGGCGCTCAACGGCCGGGAGTCACACCTGACCGATGACGACGGGGTCTCGCCACCTGGACCCCTGCTGCTGGGCGACGTGGTGATCGACATCGATCAGGCGCTGCGGCAGGCGGCCGACGGCGACTGGGGCGTCGTCGAGGAGCTTGTCCTGCTGGCCATCCACGGTACGCTCCACCTGGTCGGGCACGACCACGCCGACATCGAGGACGAGGAGCGCATGCGCCGTCTCGAGCACGATGTGCTCGGCACCCTCCATCGGCGCCACCGGGAGATCGACTGGAAGCCCGGCTCGCTCTTCGATCGCGCGGGTCACGCGGTGACCTCGGGCAGCTGAGCAGGCGCCCCGCGCAGCGCGCCCCGTTCGCCGCTCAGCGGCGCCAAGCCAGCCCGAGCGGCGACATCCGCTCCGGGCGACGCCCGCGCTGACCGCGAATGGCCGGAACGCACCGCTCAGCGGCGCGAGCTCGACCCGAAGGCCCTCCAGCTGGATGGCACGCCATCCGATCGCAGGGCCAATCGTTCTGTTGCGCGGGTTCCAGCTCGAAGCGCCGTCGCCGATCCGTCATGGCGGAGTTACCGCCGCTGGACGGTGGTGCTGCGACCGGCTCGAACCAGGCGCTACGTCGTCGCGGGCACGGGCTCCCGAGTTGGCACCGTCGACGCTTGTGGCCGCCGCGAATTCTCGTCGGGGGCAAGAATCCAGGCGACGATAAGGATGCCGAAGCTGGCGAGCGCTGCGATGACCATCGGGAAGTTCTCCTTGTCGGTTCGGATCAGGATTGGTACGCCACTTCGCCGTGCTGGGCGAGATCGAGTCCGGTCTCCTCGACGTCGCCGGCGACCCGGATCGGGGTGACGAGGTTGACGACGAAGAGAATCGCGCCGGTGGCGGTGGCCGAATACAGCCCGACGGCGACCACGCCGACGGCCTGCACGACAACCTGGCCGGGATTCCCGTTGAGCAGCCCGTCGAACCCGGCCGCGTTGACGGCGCTGGTGGCGAGCACGCCGGTGGCGAGCGCTCCGAACGCGCCGCCAACGCCGTGCACCGCGAACACATCGAGCGCGTCGTCGACGCGCGATCGCAGCCGCAGCTGCGCCGCGCCATAGCAGACCACACCCACGCCGAGCCCGATGAGCACCGACGCGGCGGGCGTCACGAACCCGGCGGCGGGCGTGATGGCCACCAGGCCGGCAACCGCACCGATGGCGGCACCCAGCACCGACGGCGTGCCCCGGTGCAGCCAGCTGATGGTGACCCAGGTGATGGCGGCCATGGCGGCGGCGGTGTTGGTGGTGACGAAGGCGGTGGCCGCCAGCCCGTTGGCGCCGAGCGCCGAGCCGGCATTGAAGCCGAACCAGCCGAACCACAGCAGGCCGGCGCCGAGGACCGTCATCGGCACGTCGTGCGGCTCGGTGGCAGGCTCGATCAGTCCGCTGCGGCGACCGATGAAGAGCGCCGCGACCAGGGCGGCGATGCCGCTCGACAGGTGGACCACGGTGCCGCCCGCGAAGTCGAGCACGCCCAGGGTGAAGAGCCAGCCGTCGGGCGACCAGACCCAGTGCGCGATCGGCGCGTACACCAGGGTCGACCACGCCACGGCGAACAGGACGAAGGCCTTGAAGCGCTTGCGCTCGGCGAAGGCGCCGCTGATGAGGGCCGGCGTGATGATGGCGAACATCATCTGGAAGGCCATGAACAGCAGGTGGGGGATCGTGGTCGCGTACGTGTCGGAGGGCTCTCCGGTGACGCCCTCAAGCGCCAGCCAGTCGAGACCGCCGATCAGGCCGAGCCCGGTGTCGGGCCCGAACGCCAGGGTATAGCCCCACAGCACCCAGGTCACGCTGACCAGGCCCAGGATGAAGAAGCTGTGCATGATGGTGGACAGCACGTTCTTGCGTCGGACGAGGCCGCCGTAGAACAGCGCCAGGCCGGGGGTCATGAGCATGACGAGCGCCGTGCTCATCAGCAGCCAGGCGGTGTCTCCGGTGTCGATCTGCGGCATGGGTGGCTCCTGCATCGAGGCGGTCGGAGTTGTGCAGGAAGCCTAGAGGCACGGACGAGGGCAGCGCCCCTCCACCTCGGCCCCCGAACCGCCAAGACGTGTGCACTATGCACAAGCAGGCTCAGATCGGTCTGCCTGCCGCGAGCTCGGCTGGGGGCGGCGTGCCGTCCAGGATGGCTCGGGCGCCGACGGCGGCGGATGCGGGTCCGGTGCTGATGCCCCACGGCCCGTGGCCGGCGCAGACGTAGAGCCCTTCCACACCAGGCGCCCGGCCGATGAACGGTCGTCCATCGACCGATTGGGGCCGCGCGCACAAACGCCGCCCGACGATCTCCCCGTCGTGGATTGCAGGCAGGAATGCGGCGGCACGGCGCAGGAGGAGCGGACCGATCTGCGCAGGATCGGGACGCACCGCCAGGAACGTCGAGCCAAGCGTGCTTACACCGCCCGCGCTGGCGATGCTGAACAGCGACGGCGGCTCCCCGTCGACATCGACCGCTGCCCGAGCCGTGGCCGCCGCCGCGCGGTTGATCGTGTCGACCTCGTCCTCCTCCACGATGTGGCGCGGCGCCGCGCCGTCGAGATGCAGCTGGATGGTCACGCCCCACGTGGCGCGGATCGGCGCCCAGCCGCCGGTCGGATCGACCAGTGCGGGCGTCCAGGGGCCGGCTGCCACCAGCACGGCATCGGCGGACAGGAGCGTGCCGTCATCGAGCAGCGCTCCCCTGGCCACGGAACCCTCGATGGCTGGTCGGGCCGCCGAGCCGAGCAGGATTCGAGCGCCGCGCTCCTCGGCCAGCCTCGCCCAGGCGGCAGTGGCCGAGGCGGGCGGAATCGGAAAGCCGGTGGACAGCCGGACCGCGGCCGGTCCGTGCCGCAGCGATGGTTCCAGGAGAACCACCTCATCGGCCGAGAGCAGCCGGGGCACGAGCTCCGGCACGGCGTCCTGCTGCCGTCGTGCCTGGGCAGCGGCGGCATCGGCGTCGTGGTTGAGCAGGAGGAGGCCGGCAGGCTCGGCGCCCATCTCGAACTCGCCGGTCCCGTTGGCGAGTGCGCGGTAGCGGGTGAGGCTCTCGTGATAGAGCGGGGCCAGGATCGGGTCGAAAGGATGCTGGATGGCGCCCAGGTTGCGTCCCGATGCGCCCGCCCCGATGGCCCTGGCCTCCACGAGCGTGACTCGCGCTCCGCGATCGGCGAGGATGGCGGCTGCGGCGCAGCCGATGATGCCTCCGCCGATGACCACGATCTCGGTTCGCACGCCCCGAGCATAGCGAGGCGCTTTTGTCGAGTCCGGCGACCACCCGCGCGTCGCCCGGATGTCAATGTGTACCAGGGAGGCAGCATCGATGGCGACCCTCGACGAACAGGTTGAGACGCAGATCGCCAACATCAAGCGCAGCAGCGGCCACTCGCTCTCCGATTGGATCGGCATCGTGCGCGCGTCGGGACTCGAGAAGCACGGGCAGGTGTTGGCGATGCTCAAGGCGGATCACGGCCTGGGGCACGGCAACGCGAACCTGATCGCGCTCAAGGCCCGCGAGGCGGATGCCGGTGGTCCCTCGACCGAGGAGGACATCGTGTCCGCTCACTACGCCGGGAGGAATGCCTCGCTGCGGCCGGCCTACGAGGCGGTCGTGGAGGCCGTGCGCGGATTCGGCGATGACGTCGAGCTGGCACCCAAGAAGACGTACGTGAGCGTCAGGCGGCGGAGGCAGTTCGGGCAGGTGGGGCCGGCGGCCGGTCAGCTCGAGGTATGCCTGAACCTCCCGGGGACCGCGCCGACCGAGCGCCTCAGGGCGATTTCCGGCATGGCGACCCATCGAGTTCGGATCGCCGATGCGGCCGGCCTGGACGACGAGCTGATCGGCTGGCTGCGCGAGGCCTACGAGCGCGCCTGACCGGCGGCGCCCATTACCATCGGGCGCGCAATGAAGGTGATCTGCGGCCTTGGGAATCCGGGCGAGCGCTATCGGCTCACGCGTCACAACGTCGGCTTTCGCGTGGTCGACCTGCTGGCCGACCGCTGGGGGCTCACCGGCCAGGGTCGCGTCCGGGACGGCGCCGGCCTGCTCGCGGTGCACCGGCCTGAGCCCATCGGCAAGGTCCTGCTGGTCAAGCCGATGAGGTACATGAACCTGTCGGGCGGCCCGCTGCGGGCCGCGCTGCGCCAGACCGATGTCGACGTCACGACGGAGCTGCTGGTGGTCGCCGACGACATCGATCTGCCACTCGGCCGCCTGCGTCTGCGGCGATCCGGGTCGGCCGGTGGCCACAACGGACTGCGCGACATCATCTCCAGCTTCGGGACGAACGAGTTCAACCGCCTGCGGATCGGTGTCGGGCGCGCGGGCGAGGCCGTTGATCACGTGCTCGCCACGTTCGGGCCCGACGAGCGCGAGCTGGCCGACGAGATGGTGGCCCTCGGGGCGGACGCCGCCGAACGCTGGCTGAAGGACGGCATCGAGGAGGCGATGAACACCTTCAACGGCGTCGAGGTCGAGTAGCGCGTCGCGGGGCGGCTACCATGGCGGCGTCCATGTCTCCATCGCGCGGCGGTGATCGCCGCGTTGCCGCGCTGGTTGACGCCCTTCGGCCCCATCTGCCGGAAGCGGGCGTCCTTCGCGTGCCCGCCGCGGCGCGTGCAGCGCACCTGGCGGCACGCCGCGCCGAGCTGACGGCATCACACCCGCTCGTGGTCGTCACGCGCACTGACGATGAGGCTCACCGGCTCGCCGACGACCTCGCGGCCTGGGTCGGCGGAGCACGCCTTCGCATCCTTCCCGAGCGTGCGGCCCTGCCACTCGAGCGTGCGCTGCCGGAGCATGACGAATCCACCGAGCGGCTGAGCGTCCTCGCCGCGCTCGGTTCCGAGCACGGCCTTGTCGTGGTGGCATCCCTGCTGGCCCTCGTCCAGCGCACGCTCAGCGCTGACCAGGTGCGCCGCGGGCGGACCCGGCTCCACGTCGGGGAACGGATCCCACAGCGCGAGCTGCTCACGGCGCTGGTGGGCGGCGGCTACGACCCGGTGGTGGAGGTCACCGGAATCGCCGAGCTCGCGATTCGCGGTGGGCTCATCGACATCTGGCCGTCGGGAGCCGCCGAGCCCATCCGGATCGAGCTGTTCGGCGACGAGATCGAATCGATCCGCAGCTTCGATCCAATGACCCAGGCGTCCCGCAGGAAGCTCACGAGCATCGACCTGCTGCCCGCCTCGGAGTTCCTGCCGGCCGATGGCTGGGAGGCGATCGGTGGCCGGGTCCCGTCGCCGCGGTCGGATCAGCTCGACCAGGACATCGTGCGGCTCGAGCAGGGGGATCTCGGCGAGGCGGCCGAGACGTGGGCATCCCTTCTTACCGCCGGTCCCGCCGCAGACCACATCCCCGGCTCGGCGCACCTCGTCCTGACCGATCACGACGAGCTCTCGGCGCTCGCCGCCGACCTGGACCGCCAGGCTTGGGACCGCCACGCCGGGCTGGTCGCCGCTGGCGAGATCCCGGTGGCGTGGCCGGCGCCGTATGACGCGGTTGGCACGCTGGGGGCGCTGTCCGCGCGAGCGGCCGAGCGGATGGAGGAGGCAGGTGCGCGGGACGCGGGCTACGGGGCCGCGCCACCACTTCCGGGCAGCGCCGAGCGGGCCGGGCCATGGCTCATCGAGCTTGCGGCCGGCCGGCGGCGCGTGGTGGTGACCACCGACCAGGCCAGCCGGGTCGGCGAGCTGCTCGAAGAGGCCGGACACCCGACCGCATCGCTTGCCGAGCTGCGCGAGGTGCCGCCGGCCGGATCGATCGGCCTCGTCCATGGCTCCCTGTCGGCCGGTCTGAGTCATCTCCCCAGCGGCCTGCTGGTGCTCACCGACCGAGAGCTCTTCGGTGCCACGCGCATCCGCCGGCTCACGAGCGGCAAGCGCGTCGTCACCCGAGACCTGATCGGCAAGCTGCAACCTGGCGACCACGTCGTCCACGTCGACCACGGCATCGCGCGCTACGCCGGCATGACGCAGCGCACGTTCGGCGAGGACGTGAAGGAATACCTCCAGCTCGACTTCGCGGGTACCGACAAGATCTTCCTGCCCGCCGACCAGATCGGCCGCATCACCCGCTACAGCGGCGGCCCCGCGCCGGCGCTGAGCAAGCTCGGCGGCACCGAGTGGGAACGGACGAAGACGCGCGTCCGGCGCGCGGTCGGCGACCTTGCGCGGGAGCTGATCGAGATCTACGCGGCGCGCGAATCGGCCCCGGGCTTCGCGTTCAGCGCCGACACGACGTGGCAGCGTGAGCTGGAGGAGAGCTTCCCGTACAGCGAGACGCCGGACCAGGCGCGCAGCATCGAGGAGGTCAAGGCCGACATGCTGAAGCGGCGGCCGATGGATCGGCTCGTCGTCGGCGACGTCGGCTATGGCAAGACCGAGGTGGCGCTGCGCGCCGCCTTCAAGGCGATCTCGGATGGCAAGCAGGTCGCCGTTCTGGTCCCGACCACCGTCCTCGCCCAGCAGCACCTGCACACCTTCGAACGGCGCCTGGCCGCCTTTCCGATCCGGGTCGGGATGCTCTCGCGCTTCGTCTCGAAGAAGGACCAGGAGCGGACTGTCGAGGGGGTCGCCGACGGCAGCGTCGATCTCCTGATCGGGACGCATCGGATCCTGTCGAAGGACATCAGCTTCGCCGATCTCGGCCTGCTCGTGGTCGACGAAGAGCAGCGGTTCGGCGTTTCGCACAAGGAGCGCATCAAGGCCATGCGGCGCGAGGTCGACGTCCTGACCCTCTCGGCCACGCCGATCCCGCGCACCCTCCATCTGTCGCTGGTCGGGATCCGCGACCTGAGCGTCATCGAGACGCCGCCTGAGGCTCGGCTGCCGATCCAGACGCGCATCGCGGAGGACGACGATGGCCTCGTGCGCGACGCGATCAGCCGCGAGCTCGACCGCGGCGGCCAGGTCTTCTACGTCCACAACCGGGTCGAGACGATCGAGGCGGCCGCCGAGCGCGTCCGCCGCCTGGTTCCCGGGGCGCGCATCGCCATCGGGCACGGGCAGATGGCCGAGGGCATGCTCGAGCGCGTGATGCTCGACTTCAGCGACGGTCGCTTCGACGTCCTGGTGTGCACCACCATCATCGAGTCCGGCCTCGACATCCCGAACGCGAACACCATCGTCATCGTGCGCGCCGATACCTTCGGCCTGGCCCAGCTCTACCAGCTGCGCGGACGGGTGGGCCGATCCGACCGCCGCGCGCACGCCTACCTGCTGCACCGGCGCGGCATGCCGCTCTCGCCGATCGCCCGCAAACGGCTGCACGCCATCTTCAGCGCATCCGACCTCGGCGCCGGCTACCAGATCGCCCTCTCGGACCTGGAGATTCGGGGCGCCGGCAA
>JBHENV010000198.1:0-18497 GCA_046261895.1 Candidatus Limnocylindria bacterium | reverse complement strand
GAAGAAGCCAGGCATCGCGCGCGGCTGGAGCACGGGCTTGCCGAGCGGGAGCGGGCCGAGGCGACCATCCTTGGCCTGCGCTCCCAGGCCGCTGAGGCGGCGGGACTCTATGACCGGGCGACCCGCTACGCCGCCGAGTCGCTGATCACGCTCGAGGCGACCGCCGCGCAGCGCGACGCGGCGCAGGAGCTGGCCGACGCGACCCGGCAGGCGGTGATCGAGCTGACCGAGGCGCTCCAGGCCGCACGAGCCGAGCTTGCCGCGATCGCCGAGCCGCACGGCGCCGCAGCGCGACTCGGCCGGCGGCTCACCGCGGCGGGCTGGCCAACCCTGCTCGACTCGATCGCCGCGCCCGAGGCATCGTGGCCGGCCATCGAGGCGGTCGTCGGCGGTGAGCTGGAGAGCGCTCTCCTGTGGACGGACGGCGATCCCACGACCGAGATGGACGATGCTCGTGGCGCCGCCCGGCTGCTCGCCACTGACGACGGTCCGCCGATCGAGGGGCGAGATGAGGCGATGGCCGCGGTGAGAGGGGACCGTACCCTCGCCGATTGGATCGGCCTGTCCGGCGCATCACCCCGGGCGTTCGCGCGCACCGTGCTGGCACCCGACCTGACCGCGCTGCTGGTCGGCTGGCGACATCTACCTGCCGGCTGGGCGGCGGTGACGGCCCAGGGCGACGTCGCCGATCGAGCGGGGATCGTGATCCGCGGCCGCGGCGACCCGCCCGGCGGCCGCGAGGCGCGGGCTCATGCGCGGGGCGGAGAGCTCGGCGAGGCCGTTGCGGCGCTCGAAGTGCGCTTCGCCGATGCGCAGGAGCGGGCGCATGCGGCAAGCGAGGCGCTCATTGCGGCGCGTAACGAGCATCTCCTTGCTCGAGAGGCGCACGACGAGGCGGAACGGGTCGCCCGCGTGGCACGAGAGTCACGCGCCGCCGGTGACGCGTCGGTCGAGCGCGAACAAGGACGGCTCGGAAGGCTGACCGAGGATGTGGCTGCGCTTGAGGCCGAGGTCACGCCCGATGGCCCGCCCACCGCCGACCTTCCGGACGACGCGGTGGCGGCCCGCCAGGCGATCGCGGCCGAGGCGCGCGCCTACCGCGATCGGGCTGCCTCCCACCGCGACCGGGCCCGCGACGCGTGGACGGCGACCCGCCACGAGGCGGAGGAGATCGAGCGACGAACGGCCGGCTGGCGTGGAGAGCGCGCCGAACTGGAGGCTCGCGTCGCGCAGCTGCGAGCGGCGATCCCCGATCGCCGACGGGCACGCGAGGCGATCGCCGATGAGCGTTCGACGCTCAGCGGCCAGCTCGACGCGGCTCGATCCGGCCTCGCCACGGCCGAGGCAGCGCACCGGGCGGCCGATGAGGTTCGATCCGCGCGCCGGGCCGAGCTCATCTCCCTCGAGCGAGAGCAGGGAAAGGCGGGAGCACCGCTGGCCGAGCTGGAGCAGGCGGCCCATGCCGCGGTGGTCGAGGCATCGCGGCGCGACGAGGCGCTCGCCGGCCTGCTGCGGGAACGAGATCTGGCGCTCGAGGGACTTCCCGAATCGACCGGCGAGGGAGATGCATTGATTGGCGAGATCGAAGCTCTGGACGACGCGCAGCTCGAGGCGGAAGGGCGCCGGGTGCGTCGCACGCTGTCGCAGATCGGCTCGGTCAACCCTTTCGCACTGGAGGAGCATCGGGAGCTGGCGGACCGCCTCGACGAGATGACGGCGCAGGACACCGACCTGCGCGCCGCCATTGCCGCGACCGAGGAGCTGATGGCGACGCTCGACGGAGAGATCGCCGCGCAGTTCGACACCGCCTTCCGCGCGATCGGCGAGCGGTTCGACGAGTATTGCCGGCTCCTGTTCGCCGGCGGATCTGGCTCGTTGCAGATGGGAGACGACGCGGACGGTGACGCTCCGGGCGGGATCGAGATCGTGGTTCGTCCGCCCGGCAAGCGGCTGCAGCGGCTGGCGATGCTATCCGGCGGCGAGCGGGCGCTCACCGGCGTGGCGCTGCTCTTCGCCATGCTCACCGTCAACCCGGTGCCATTCTGCATCCTGGACGAGGTCGACGCGGCGCTGGACGAGGCCAACATCGGCCGCTTCGCGGAGGCGCTGCGCAGGCTCTCGGAGTCGATCGACTTCGTGGTGATCACCCACAACCGGGCGACCATCGAGGTGGCCGATACGATCTACGGCGTGACGATGAGCGATGCGGCGGTGAGTCGTGTGCTCTCGCTGCGGCTCGCCGACGTGCCGGCCGAGGTCAGCGCCTGATGTTCTGGCGTCGTCGCGACGAACCGCCCGAGGGACCCGCGGCGCCGGAAGCGCCGCAATCGCCGGATGCGCTGCCGGAACCCACGACCGTGGCGCGACCGCGACGCGAGCCGAGCGGCATGGGCCTGCGGGCGCGCCCATCGGGCCTGGGGGCACGGTTGCGCACGATCCTGGGTGCCGGCTCGGCGGCGACCGAGGCGACTTGGGACGAGGTGGAGGAGGCCCTAATCGGCGCCGATGTTGGTGCCGAAACCACGCTCGAGCTGGTCGATGCAGCCCGCACCCGGTTTCGGGCGGAGGGCGGCCGGAGTGGTGACGACGCGCGCCGGGCGCTGGCGACCGAGCTCCGGGACCGCCTGGTCCGCGTCGGCTCCGGGCAGTTCGAGCTCGGTGATGCTCCTTCGGTGATCCTGTTCGTCGGGGCCAACGGGACGGGCAAGACCACCTCCATCGCCAAGCTCGCCCATCGCCTCCAGGCCGAGGGTCGGACGCTGGCGCTGGCGGCAGCCGACACCTTTCGTTCCGCGGCCGTCGAGCAGCTGCGCATCTGGGGCGAACAGCTCGGCGTGGCGGTGATCGCGCAGCGCCCCGGTGCCGACCCCGGAGCGGTCGCGTTCGATGCCGTCGTGGCCGCGGAGTCGCGCAACCTCGACGCCGTGCTGGTCGACACCGCCGGCCGCCTCCAGAACAAGCAGCAGCTCATGGACGAGCTGGCCAAGATTCGCCGCGTCATCGAGCGACGGCTGCCCGGCCAGCCACGGCACGTGCTGCTGGTGCTGGATGCCACGACCGGCCAGAACGGGCTGATGCAGGCGGAGGCGTTCAGCCGAGAGGCCGGCGTGACCGGGATCATCCTGACCAAGCTGGACGGGACCGCCAAGGGCGGCGTCGCGCTGGCCGTCGCGGATCGGCTCGAGGTACCGATCCTCTTCGTCGGGGTCGGGGAGGAGATCGACGCGTTCGCCCCGTTCGAGCCCGAGGCGTACGTCGAGTGGCTGTTTGCCGAATGACGTTCGTTGCCCCTCGTGACGGCGCCCCGTAGAATGGGCAGCCGTTTGCCGGGCGACTCGCGCCGGCGCTGACCCCGTATCGGTTCATTCATGTTCGAATCCCTCTCGTCACGCCTGCAGGGCATCACCGAGCGACTTCGCGGCAAGGCCAGGATCACCGAGGCCGACCTCGATGTCGCCCTGCGCGAGATCCGTCTCGCGCTGCTCGAGGCCGACGTCAACTTCAAGGTGGTCAAGGACTTCGTCGCGCGCGTCCGTGAGCGTGCCCTCGGGACCGATCTCCTCACCGGGCTGAATCCAGGGCAGCAGATCGTCAAGATCGTCCACGAGGAGCTGGTGGAGGTGCTCGGTGGCGCGCGGCACCATCTCCCGCTGGCCGCGAAGCCGTCCGTGCTGATGATGGTCGGCCTGCAGGGCTCCGGAAAGACGACGACCGCTGCCAAGCTGGCGGTGCGGCTGCGCAAGGACGGCAAGAAGCCACTCCTCGTCGCCGCCGACGTGTACCGGCCCGCCGCCGTCGATCAGCTCGTCCAGCTCGGCGACCAGATCGGCGTGGAGGTTCACACGCGTCCGGTTGGTACTCCGGCGCTCGAGGTCGCCCGCTCAGGCTTGGAGGTTGCCCGCCAGCGGGGCGTCGACGTGATGATCCTCGACACGGCAGGCCGGCTTCATGTCGATGACGCCATGATGGATGAGCTGGTGCGCATCGTCGGCAGCGTGACGCCGGCGGAGACGCTGCTCGTGGTCGACGCCATGACCGGCCAGGAGGCGGTCCGGGTCGCCGAGGCGTTCCACGCCAAGCTGCCGGTGACCGGGCTCGTCCTGACCAAGATGGACGGGGATGCGCGCGGTGGCGCCGCGCTCAGCATCCGCGCCGCCACCGGCCTGCCGATCGCATTCCTGGGGACCGGCGAGCGCACGGATGGCCTGGAGGCCTTCCATCCCGACCGCCTGGCGCAGCGGATCCTGGGCATGGGCGACATCCTCAGCTTCGTGGAACGAGTCCAGGAGAACGTCGACCAGGGCGAGGCCGAGCAGGCCGCCCAGCGGATGATGGAGAACCGCTTTACGCTCGAGGACTTCCGCAGCCAGCTGAACCAAATCAAGAAGATGGGGCCGATCGGCCAGCTGGTCGGCATGATCCCCGGGGCGGGCCAGATGGCAGGTGCCGCCCAGCAGGCGGTCGACTCGGGGCAGATGCGCCGCATCGAGGCGATCATCGACTCGATGACCCCGGAGGAGCGCCGACGCCCCGACATCATCAAGGCCAGCCGTCGGCGGCGGATCGCGCTCGGCAGCGGGACCTCGACCGCGGAGGTCAATCGACTGCTCAAGCAGTTCGTCGAGATGCAGCGGATGATGAAGATGATCAGCGGCGGCAAGATGCCGCGCATCGGCGGCGGCCTCGGCGCCCTGCTGGGTCGCTGAGCGGATGCATCGACTGGTCGTCGCGCTCGTGACCCTCATCGGGCTCAGCGGCGCCGCCTTCCTTGCGGGATACCTCCTGCTCTTCTCCGCGTCGACAGACCGGGCCTCGGCGCTCGCACCGGCCACGAGCGCGCTCTACCTCAACGTGTACCTCCAGCCGTCGAGCGGCCAGCAGATGAACCTGGGCGGGCTGGTCGGGCGGCTTCCCGGCTTCGCCGATGAGGCATCGCTCGACGAGAAGGTGGACCAGGTCGTTCAGAACCTGCTCGCAACGACCGGCTCGAGCGTCGAGTACGAGCAGCAGATCAAGCCGTGGCTCGGCAACCAGGTGGCCATCGCGGCATGGCCGACCGCCGACGACGTCACCACGCAGACGGCGGTCTTCATCGCCGAGGTGAAGGACCGCACCGCCGCGGAGGCTGCGCTCGCCGGCCTCGCGTCCGAAAACGGCGCGAGCCTCACCACAGAGACGTACGAGGGCGTCGAGATCCAGGTGAGCGACACCACCGGCTCCTACGCATTCATCGACGAGATGCTCGTCTTCGGCGAGAGCTCCGAGGGGATCGAGGCGGTCGTGGACGTCGATGGCGGTGCCGATGCGCTGGAGGATCGCGCCGATTTCCGCTCGACCATGGAGGGACTGCCGGCCGACCACCTGGCCAGCGCGTTCGTCGACCTCGCCGCCCTCGCGGCGGCGACCGATGCGACGGACCAGCTCTCGGCCTTCAGCACGGCGGGCGCGGCTCTGGTCGCCGAGACCGACGGGCTTCGACTCAGCGGCAGCGCGCCCTTCGACGTGGAGGAGGCAGCTTCGTCCTCGACGGCGGGCTTCGGCCTCGGCGGAGAGCCCTCCAGCCTTGTCGATTGGATGCCCGAGGACACGATCGCGGAGGTCGTCATCTTCGGCCTGCGCCAGACGCTGGAGGACATCGAGGCGGCGGCCGCCGACACGCCGCAAGGCGAGGAGCTCACGGGAGCCCTGGACTCGATCCGTGCCCTCGCGGCATTCGGACTCGGGATCGACATCGACGCCGATCTGCTGCCACTGCTCGATCGGGAGGTCGGGCTCGCGGTGACGGGTCTCGACGGTACGCTGCCCAGTGGCCAACTCCTGCTCCGTCCCGAGGATCCACAGGCGGCCGAGGAAGCGTTGACCCGCGTCGTCGATCGGCTCGTGGCCACCGGAGCCAGCCTGAGCACCGAACCATCGGAGATCGGCGAGATCAACAGCCTCACCATCCCGGGCGCGGTCGAGGTCGTGTACGCCATTCAGGACGGGATCATCATCATCGGGCTCGGGATCGACGACGTGACGGGCGCGTTGCGGGCGCATGCCGACGGTCGGGCCCTCGCGGGAACCGACCGGTACACCCGGACCTTCGAGGTGGCGGGCGAGCGGGCAGGGAACGAGGCATTCGTCGATGTCGACGCCGTCGTCGACCTGCTGGGGGAGAGCCTGGAGCTTCCTGATGACGCGCGCGATATCCTTGAGCAGATCGGGAGCTTCGGCTTCAGTGCCCCCTCCCGCGACGATCGAATCGAATTCCACGCGGTGCTCACGGTCGAGCCGTAGCGCCGAATCCACCGGTCACCAACCACACAGAGGTATCTACCACTTGGCAGTTCGCATCCGATTGACCCGCATCGGCGCCACGAAGCGTCCGGCGTACCGGGTCATCGCCATCGACAAGCGACGCTCGCGAGACGGCCGCGCCCTCGAGATTCTCGGGTTCTACGATCCGCTGACCGAGCCAGCCACCGTCAATCTCGAGACCGAGAGGATCCAGGCCTGGATCGGCAACGGCGCGCAGCCGTCGGAGACGGTCGTCAAGCTTATGCGACAGGCTGAGAAGGCGGCCCAGCAGGCAGCCGAGCCCGAGAAGCCGAAGCGAACCACCCGCGCCGCCAGACCGAAGGCGGGCACCGCGAAGGCTCAGCCAGAGGCCGGTCCGGCAGCCGGCGACGAGGCCGAGGCCGAGGCCGGCGCCGCGACCAGCGAGGCCGCCGCGCCCGAAACGGCCGAAGCGTGAAGGCCTTTCTCGAGTACGTCGCGCGCGGCCTGGTCGACAAGCCCGACGCGGTGTGGGTGCAAGTCGAGGAAGACCCCGACGAGACAGTGCTGACCCTCGGCGTCGACCAGGAGGACATGGGTCGCGTCATCGGGCGGGACGGTCGGATCGCGAACGCGATCCGAAGCCTGCTCAAGGTGATGGCCACGAAGGACGGTCGACACGTCGAGCTCGAGATCGTTTCCGACGCCGAGTGACCGACGCCTGGCCGTCGCCAGGATTCTCGGCGCCAAGGGCCTCGCCGGTGCCGTCCGGGTCGAGCTGCTGACGGATTGGCCCGAGCGACTCACCCCGGGCACCGAGCTCTGGCTTGAGGGCGACCCCTCGCCGATGACGATCGTCCGGCTCGAGACCGGGGGACGAACCACGGTCCTCCACCTCGACGGAGTCACGACTCGCGAGGCGGCGGAGGATCTCAGCGATCGGTTTCTCGAGGCGCCCGCCCGCCAGCTTCCGGACGAGACCTACTACTGGGCCGACCTGATCGGGCTGCGCGTGGAGGAGCCCGATGGGTCTGAGGTCGGTGAGCTGGTCGACATCTTTCGCTCGGGCGCCAACGAGGTGTACCGGATCGTCGGCGAGCGTGGCGAGCGGCTCGTCCCCGCCCTGCGGACCTCCGTGCTCCGGCTCGATCTCGAGGCCGGCCTCATGGTGGTCGCCGCGGACGACGCCGAAGAGGTGCGCTGAGCCGATGCGAATCGATGTGGTCACCCTCTTTCCCGAGCTGGTCCACGGACCGCTGGCGGCCTCGATCATCGGTCGGGCGGCGGAGTCTGGCCTCGTCGAGTTCGGCGTGCGCGACCTCCGCGAGCACGGGCTCGGACGTCACCGATCCGTCGATGACTACCCATACGGCGGAGGAGCGGGCATGGTCATGCGGCCCGAGCCCCTGTTTGCCGCCGTCGAACCGTTGCGCGCCGAGGGTGCGCTCATCGTGCTGATGGACCCCGCGGGGGAGCGGCTCAGCGACCCCCTTGCGCGCGAGCTGGCGACGATTCCGCACCTCGCGCTCGTCTGCGGACGCTACGAGGGCATCGACGAGCGGGTGCGGACGCTCGTCGACCGCGAGGTGAGCATCGGGGACTACGTGCTGACCGGTGGCGAGCTGCCCGCCCTCGTCCTGATCGATGCCGTCGTCAGGCTCGTGCCCGGCGTGATCGGCGAGGCGTCCCACCAGGACGACTCGTTCGCCGCCGGATTGCTCGAATATCCGCAGTACACGCGGCCGGAAGCGTTCCACGACCTGGCCGTGCCGCCGGTGCTCCTGTCGGGGCACCATGGCGAGGTCGACCGCTGGCGGCGGCGCGAATCACTGCGACGGACCCTCGAGCGGCGCCCCGATCTCCTCGAGTCCGCCGATCTGAGCGACAACGATCGCCGTGAGCTCGCCCGGCTGCAAGAGCCAGGCACCGTGTAAGGAGCCCGCGGCATGTCCGCCTTGCTGCTCGTCTGCGGCCGCTGCTATACTCGCCACCGTCGCGGCCGCGGAGCGCGGTCGCGTTTGTGCGTCGCCCCACTCGATAAGCCGCGGGTAAGCCCGCGATCATGAGGTCGCCCCAGAATGAACGCCATCAAGGAGCTCGAGCGCGAGCAGCTCCGATCCGACGTACCGGAGATCGCCCCCGGCGATACGGTCCGCGTGGCGGTGAAGGTGGTGGAGGGGACCCGCGAGCGGATCCAGGTCTTCGAGGGCACCGTGATGCGTATGCGCGGCGGCGGCCTGAACAAGGCCATCACCGTCCGGCGCATCGCCTCCGGCGTGGGCGTGGAGCGCACCTTCATGGTGCATGCACCGCGCATCGACAAGATCGAGGTGGTTCGTCACGGCGTTACTCGGCGGGCACAGCTCTACTTCCTCCGCGACAGGGTCGGCAAGTCCGCAACGCTCCGCGAGCGCCGCACCAACTGAGCCCGTGACCCGGCTCCTCGGTGGACCGGTCACGCCGCGTCGGACCCGGCGCCGGACGAAGATCCGGGACGCGCACATGCGCCATGAGCGCGAGCTCCACCTGGCGGGGTACGTCCGCGTGGCCGGCATCGACGAGGTTGGCAGAGGATGCCTGGCGGGGCCGGTCGTCGCCGCCGCCGTCATCCTGCCGGAACGCCATCGGATCAAGGGCATTCGGGACTCCAAGGTCCTCGCGCGCGCCCGCCGGGAGGCGCTCTACGAGCTGATCCTGGACCGCGCCGACGGCGTGGGGGTGGGATGTGTCGAGGTCGAGGTGATCGACCGGATCAACATCCTGCAGGCCACCAAGCTGGCCATGCGTGAGGCGCTCGGCCGTCTCGCCGAGCCGCCCGATCACCTGCTCATCGACGCGCTCCGCCTCCGCGAGGTCGAGCTGCCTCAGCGTCCCATCATCGACGGGGACGCGATCAGCGCGTCGATCGCCGCGGCCAGCATCGTGGCCAAGGTGACGCGCGATCGGATCTGCGAGGAGATCGACCATCGCTATCCGGCGTACGGGTTTGCGCGCCACAAGGGCTACGGCACCCGTCGCCACGTCGACGCCCTGCTCAACGAGGGGCCGTGTGCCTGGCACCGACGATCCTTCGCGCCGATCCGCATGCTGCTCGCCGGAACGCAGCTCCCACTCGACTTCGAGTGGGAGCTCGTTGACGAGGAGGCGCTCGGCCTCGACTGACGGCTTCCGTGGACTCGCCTCCCTGGAAGGAAGACGGACCGATGGCGGACGCGCGGCACGAGCTCGGTATCGCCGCCGAGCGTTCGGTGGCGACATGGCTCGAAAGCGCCGGCTGGCATGTGCTCGCCCGGCGGCGCCGATCGAAGGACGGGGGAGAGGTCGACCTGATTGCGCTCGATCCCTCCGCCACCATGGTGGCGATCGAGGTCCGAGCACGACGAACGAATCGTACGGGGATCGGGTCGGAGACGATCGACAGGAGGCGGACGGCACGCATCGGCAGAACGCTCGCCGCCTTCGCCACGGCCTCCGGCATCGATCATCGCGGTCTGCGCGTGGACCTCGTCATCGTGGCGCCGATGCCCGGCACCGCCGCACGCTGGCGCCTGCGACGGATCCCGGACATCGGTGCCTGGTAGGCCGTCAGCCGCCGAAGAGGCGCTGGAGCACCTTGATCGAGGCGATGTACGGTCGGCTCACCGGGTAGATGCCCCGATGGTCGGTGGCCCACTGTCCCTGGTAGTAGGCGGCCAGCACGCGGTCGCGATCGCCGTCGTAGTAATCGAGGTAGTGGGCAAGCAGGCGGACGCCGGCCCGAACGTTCGAGCGCATGTCACCCATCTTCACCGGGGTGCCCAGCATCACCTCACCGACCCAGTCGGCGGTATCCGGCATGAGCTGCATCACTCCGACCGCTCCGGCGCTGCTGACGACGCCCTGCTGCCAGCCGGATTCCTGCCACGCGACGGCGAGAGCGAATGCGGCGGGGACACCGTAGCGCTTCGCCTCCTCGACCATCACGCGACGCACCGCGTCGCGCTTGGCGACGAGGGACGCCATGGAGGCGGGCATGCCGGTCGCGACCGGCTTTGATGCCGCCGCAGGAACCGCCGCAGGAACCGCGCCCGGGATGGTGATCCGCTGGCCGGCATAGATGCGGCTCGCGTCCTTGATGCCATTGGCCTGCACGACCGCCGCGATGGAGACACCGTAGTGACGCGAGATCGTCGTAAGGTTCTCGCCGCCGCTCACGGTGTGCACGCGCGCCGAAGCCGGCTTGGCGACGGGAGCGGACGCCGGCTTGGCAGACCGGGCCCGTGGAGCCGTGGGCGGGACCCCCGGAATCGTGATTCGCTGCCCGGCGTAGATGCGGCTCGCGTTGCGGATGGCGTTGGCCTGCACGATCGCCGCGATGGTAACGCCGTACTGGCGCGCGATCACCGTCAGGTTCTGACCGCGGGTCACGGTGTGGACCCTCGGTGCACCGGGCTTCGTCGCGGGCGTCGCCGCTGGCTTCGGCGCGGAGGGAGCGGGCTCGCTGGCGATCCTGAGCCGTTGCCCCGCATAGATCCGATTCGGGTTCGCGAGGTCATTCAGGTCGACGAGCGTCGGGATGCTGAGATCATGCCGTTTCGAGATGCTGGTGAGCGTGTCACCGGGCCGCACCACCACGGTGGGATCTGCCGCCAGCGCGACGGTTGCCAGGAGCGGGCCTGCCGCAAGGGTGGCCGCGAGACCGGTGAGCGGGGCGATCAGCCGGGATCGTTGCAATGGATCGTTCCTCCATGTGCGGTGCCAACGGTTGCGTGTCCG
The DNA here is from genome assembly GCA_046261895.1 of Candidatus Limnocylindria bacterium. Classification (GTDB taxonomy): domain Bacteria; phylum Chloroflexota; class Limnocylindria; order QHBO01; family QHBO01; genus JACDBZ01. The sequence continues at coordinate 7,484 of JBHENV010000198.1, read as the reverse complement.
TTGCATGGACGGACCGGGACGCGGGCGGATGCTAGGAGGGATCGATGGGGGGTCAAGGTACCTGCGGATGCGCAGGTGGTACTTCGGTACCGTGCGGTGCGGTTGGCTCAGGGTCGCGGCCAGCGAGGCCCGCCGCAGGGCCTCTGGTATACTTCACGGCCTGCGCACGCCCGTGCGAAGAACCATTTCACACGCCCGACGGATTTCGCTGGTCCTCGGTGCCGCAATGCGACGACCTCGCAGCCGCGGTGGACCTCGGGAGCCGATGTCGGGCGGAGGAACGAACCGGAGGTATATCCCCTTGGCTGCCACCAGCATGAAGCAGCTGCTCGAATCGGGCGTCCACTTCGGACATCAGACCCGTCGCTGGAACCCGAAGATGCGCGAATACATCTTCGCCGAGCGCAACGGAATCCACATCATCGATCTCGCCCAGACCGTGTCGCTCCTCGAGGCGGCACTCGAGTTCGTGCGCGAAACGGTTCGCCGCGGCGAGAGCGTTCTCTTCGTCGGCACCAAGAAGCAGGCCCAGGACGCACTCTCCGAGGCGGCGACGCGCTCCGGCCAGCACTACGTCAACACCCGCTGGCTCGGCGGCATGCTGACGAACTTCACGACGATCAAGCGCCGAATCCAGCGCCTCGAGGCCCTCGAGGCCCGGCGCGAGGCAGGCGAGTTCGAGCGCCTCACCAAGAAAGAGGCGACCAAGCTCACCGAGGAGATCAACAAGCTCGACGCGGCCCTCGGCGGCATCCGCAAGATGCGCCGCGTGCCGGGCGCCGTCTTCATCGTCGACCCGCACCGCGAGGCGATCGCGGTGGCCGAGGCGCGGCGCCTGGAGATCCCGATCGTGGCGATGACCGATACGAACTGCGATCCCGACCTGATCGACTGGGTCATCCCGGCCAACGACGACGCGATCCGATCCGTGCGCCTCATCTGCGGCCTCGTGGCCGACGCGGCCAGCGTTGCGCAGCAGGAACGGCAGGCGAAGCTCGACGAGGAGTTCGAACAGGCAGAGGCAATGCCGCCGGTCGATGACACGGCGCTCGGCTCCGAGGCCGATTACACCGCGGCGCTGGCGAGCGGGGAGGCCCTCGTCTTCGAGCCGGAGCCGGAGGATGACGAGGAGGAGGAGCGCAAGGCGCGCGCTCGGCGCGCTGCCCATATCGAAGAGGGCGAGCCGGAGCACAACCCGGATCGGGAGCACGAGCGCCAGATCGCCGAGCACACCAAGGAACATGAGCCGCGCCCGTAGGGCGGCAGGCGGAAGGGACATGACGAACGCATTGATGATCAAGCCCGAGGATGTCAAGCGGCTCCGGGACCAGACCGGCGCCGGCATCATGGACTGCAAGCGCGCGCTGGAGGAGTCGGGAGGCGATGTCGAGAAGGCCGTGCTCCATCTGCGCGAGAAGGGCCTGTCAACGGCGGCCAAGAAGGCGGGCCGCGCGGCGCGCGAGGGCATCGTGACGAGCTACATCCACCACGGATCCCGGCTCGGCGTGCTACTCGAGCTGAACTGCGAGACCGATTTCGTGGCGCGCACCGACGACTTCCAGCAGCTGGCGCGCGAGATCGCCATGCAGGTTGCCGGCATGGCGCCGCAGTACGTCAGCCGCGAGGACGTCCCCGCCGAGATCATCGAGGAGCAGAAGCGCCTCTTCGCGGTCGATGCCGAGCGCGACGGGCGGCCCGCCGTCCGAATTCCGATGATCGTCGACGGCAAGCTCAACAAGTGGCTCGAGTCGGTCTGTCTGCTCGACCAGCCGTACCGCGACACGGACCGCAAGATCTCCGACCTCATCACCGACAAGGTCGCCCTGCTCGGCGAGAACATCAAGGTCGCCCGCTTCGCGCGGATGGGCGTCGGCGAGTCGTCGCAGCCCGAGACCGAGGAGGCCGCCTGACGGTGCCCGAGCCGGCAACCACGTCGCGTCGCCGGGTCCTCCTCAAGCTCTCCGGTGAGGCGCTCATGGGCGAGCACGAGTACGGCATCGATCCTGAGCTCGTGCGCCTGATCGCCGGCCAGATAGCCGCGGGCAAGGCGGACGGCACCGAGATCGCGGTGGTCGTCGGGGGCGGCAACATCTTTCGCGGGCTGGCCGCCAGCGCGCGTGGGATGGATCGCTCGACAGGCGACTACATGGGCATGCTCGCGACCGTCATGAACGGGCTGGCGATCCAGGACGCGCTCGAGCAGAGCGGATGCCCGACGCGCGTGATGAGCGCGATCGCGATGAACGAGATCGCCGAGCCGTACATCCGCCGACGGGCGGAACGGCACCTCGAGAAGGGCCGGGTGGTGGTGATGGTGGCCGGCACCGGAAATCCGTACTTCACCACCGACACTGCCGCGACGCTCAGGGCGGTCGAGGTCCACGCACAGGTGATCCTCAAGGCGACCCGGGTCGACGGGGTGTACGATGCCGATCCGGAGAAGCATCCCGAGGCACAGCGCTACAGCCGAATCGGCTACACGCAACTGCTGAGCAATCGGCTTCAGGCGCTCGACGCGACCGCCGTGAGCCTGGCAATGGACAACGAGATGCCGATCGTCGTCTTCGACATGACGGTCCCCGGCAACATCACCCGGGCGATCGCCGGCGAGCGGATCGGCACGCTCATCTCAGGAGAGTGACACGATGACGCACGAGGCGTTGGTCGCCATCGAACCCAAGATGCAGCGCGCCGGAGAGGCGATGGAGCGTGACTTCGCGGGCATCCGCACCGGCCGTGCCTCGACGGCACTGGTCGAGCGCATCACGGTCGACTACTACGGCGCCCAGACGCCGCTCAACCAGGTGGCCGGTATCAGCACGCCGGACGCCCACCTGATCGTCATCCAGCCATGGGATCGGTCGGTCCTGTCAGCGATCGAGAAGGCGATCACCAGGAGCGACATCGGCCTGACCCCGAACGTGGACGGAACGGTGGTGCGTCTGAACGTGCCGCCCCTCACCGAGGACCGGCGCAAGGAGATGGTCAAGCAGGTCCGTCGGCGCACCGAGGAGGCGCGCGTGGAGGTGCGCAACCATCGGCGTGAGGCGGCCGACCTGCTCAAGAAGGCCCTGCGCGATGGCGATCTGTCCGAGGACGAGGAGCGCCGCGAGCTCGAGAATCTCCAGAAGCTCACCGATCGGCACGTCGAGGTGATCGACGCCCGCGCCGAGCGCAAGGAAGCCGAGATCCTGGAGGTCTGACCGTGCCGGACGAGGTCCGAACCCGGCACGTGGCGATCATCGCTGACGGCAACCGTCGCTGGGCGCGCGAACGCGGCCTCCCCGTGCTGGCCGGCCATATCCAGGGCATCGAGGCGATTCGCCCGATCGTGCGGCGTGCGCGGGACCGTGGGGTCGAGACGCTTTCCGTCTATACGTTCAGCACCGAGAACTGGAACCGGCCCGAGGACGAGGTGTCGGGTCTGTTCGGGCTCATCGACGGGGCGGTGCGGCAGTACACCGATGAGCTGATCGACGAGGGAGTGCGGGTGCGCGTGATCGGTCGGCTCCACGAGGCGCCATCGGACGTCCAGCGCTCGATCCGCTCGGCCGAGGAGCGCACCGGCCGCGGATCGAGGATGACGCTCAACATCTGCTTCAACTATTCGGGCCGGGCCGAGATCGTGGACGCCGCGCGGGCACTCATCGCTGCTCGCGTCGATGCGAACGCCGTCAGCGAGGCACACTTCGCCGAGCACCTGTATACGGCGGGCCAGGCGGACGTGGATCTCATCATTCGCACGGGCGGCGACCAACGGACGAGCAACTTTCTGCTCTGGCAGGCGGCCTACGCCGAGCTCGTGTTCAGCACGAAGTTCTGGCCGGACTTCACCGAGGACGACTTCGATGCCGCCCTGGCCGAATACGTCCGCCGCGACCGGCGATTCGGAGGATAGTCGTGCTGCGAACCCGAGTCCTGAGCGCCGTGATCCTGGCGCCCATCATCCTGGCCGTGCTGCTCTTCGGCGAGCCGTGGGTGTCGCTCCTCATCGGGGTGGCGGCCTTCCTTGCGCTGGTCGAGCTGGTCGGGCTGCTCGATGCTGCGGGCCATCAGCCGCCGCAGGTGCTGACCTTGATCGGCGGCATGGCGCTGGTATCGGCCGGGCTGATCGCGACGAACGGCGCCAACGTCGGAGGCGCTGCGGCGACCCTGGCCGCCGCGCTCGATCCGCCGGGGCTGGTGGCCGCGACGATGGTCGCCGTGACGCTCGTCTTCGCCGGGGTCGCCTTCACTCGATCCGACCCGCGCGCCGGCTTCATGACGTGGGCGATGACCACGTTCGGCGTCGCCTACGTCGGCCTCCTGCTGCCGGCGATCGTGCTCGTCGCGCACCTCGCGCCGATGGGTGGCAGCGCGACGACGCCGGTGGGACCGTTCGGCATCGGATCGGGCGCTGCGTGGGCGCTGATGCTGGTCCTGGTCGTCTGGGGATATGACACCGGGGCGTACCTGACCGGTCGCTGGCTCGGTCGCCGGCGGATGCTCGACCACATCAGCCCGTCGAAAACGATGGAGGGCCTGGCGGGCGGCCTGGTGATGGGCACGCTCGGCGCGGGGATCGGCGCGATCCTGATCGGCCTCGAGCCGTGGCACCCCCTCATGATCGGTCCGGTCGTCGGCCTCGCGGCGCAGGCCGGGGACCTCGCGGAGTCGATGCTGAAGCGGGCGGCCGGAAGGAAGGAGTCCGGCTTTCTGGTTCCCGGGCACGGCGGCATCCTCGACCGGGTCGACTCGTTCCTGTTCGCAGCGCCCGTGCTGGCCGGCTACGCGCTCCTGGTCGCCGGTCGCGGGGCATGACCGGCGTCGCGGTTCTCGGCTCGACCGGGTCAATCGGCCGCCAGGCGCTCGAGGTCATCTCCGCGCTCCCCGAGCGCTTCGGCGTGCTCGCATTGGCCAATGCGGGCGGCGGCGGACCGATGACCGAGCAGCTGACCGCCTGGCCGACGGCTCGCTGGTGGTGCGCCGATCCAGCACAGCGCAAGCTAGCCCCGCAGCGCTGGGCGGACGGCGGGCTGGCCGAGCTCGCCACCCTCGACGGCGTCGAGCTCGTCGTCGTAGCCACCACCGGCATGGCCGCCCTGCCCGCCGTGCTGGCCGCGCTCCGCTCCGGCCGCCGGGTCGCCCTCGCCAACAAGGAGACGCTCATCACCGGCGGCCATCTCGTCACCGCCCTGCTCGATGAGCTCGGCGGAGATTCGCTCGACAGGCTCCGCCCTGTCGACAGCGAGCACTCGGCAATCTGGCAGTGCCTGGTCGGCGAGCCCGCCGCATCCGTCGAGCGCCTCGTGCTGACCGCTAGCGGCGGGCCATTCCGGGGGCGTGACCCCGAGACGCTGAGCCGGGTGTCGGCCGGCGAGGCGCTCGCCCATCCCACCTGGCGCATGGGGCCGAAGATCACCATTGACTCGGCCACCCTGGTCAACAAGGCGTTCGAGGTCGTGGAGGCCAAATGGCTGTATCGGCTCCCGTACTCTAAGATCGACGCCGTGATCCACCCCCAGAGCGTCGTGCACTCGCTCGTCGAGTTCGCCGACGGCTCGTTCAAGGCTCAGCTCGGACACCCCGACATGCGGCTCCCGATCCAGTACGCCCTGACGTTCCCCGATCGCCTGCCGTCGCCGGCGCACCGGACGAGCCCTGCGACGTGGGGAAGCCTCGACTTCGAGCCGCTCGGCTCCGGGGCGTATCCGGCCTACGACGCGGTCCGCTCGGCGGCCGAGGCGGCGGGCAACCGGGGCACGATCCTGAATGCCGCCGACGAGGTCGCCGTGGCATCCTTTCTCGCCGGACGCATCGGGTTTCAGGAGATCGCGACGACCATCGCGGATGCGGTCGAGCGCTGGGGACGGCCCATTGAGCCGTCGCTCACGGAGATCACGGAGCTCGACGCCGAGGTCCGAGCGACGTTGACCGTCTCCTGATGGATGTCATCGGCACGGTCGCCGCCTTCCTCGGCGTCCTCATCGTCCTCGTGCTCGTTCACGAGCTGGGGCACTTCATCGTCGCCAAGCGCGCCGGCATCACGGTCGAGGAGTTCGGGGTCGGATTCCCGCCGCGCATCGCCTCCGTCACCTGGCGCGGGACGCGATACAGCCTGAACTGGATCCCGCTCGGCGGCTTCGTGAAGATGCTCGGCGAGGATGGCGAGGTGGAGCTTCGCCGGCTGCGTGAGCAGGGCATGACCGACAACCAGGTCGAGCACGCCATGGCCGGCGCGTTCAACCGCAAGCCGATCTGGATCCGCCTCGCCGTGCTCCTCGCCGGCGTGGCGATGAACTTCGTCCTGGCGGGCGCGCTCTTCTCTGCGGTCGTGATACTTCCGCAGCAGATCGGATACGGGCCGCTCACGATCCTGGAGGTCCAGGAGGACAGCCCCGCCAGCGGTGAGCTCGAGCCGGGGGACGTCATCACGGCGGCCGACGGCCAGGAGTTCGAGCGCTCCCGGGATCTCACCGCGTACGTGGCCGGCAAGGCGACACAGGCCGTCACGCTGACCGTCGAGCGTGACGGTGAGGTCACCGACCGCGTCATCATCCCGCGCCGGCTGAGCGAGGAGCAGATCGCGCGCGGGCAGGGTCCGATCGGGATCGCCTACGAGCCGGCCCGCCTCCAGCAGGAGCCGTCACCGGTGACCGGACCGCTGGATGCGCTGCGGCTCGGGTTCGGCGGAGCCGCACAGGGCGCGCTCGCCATTCCCGGAGGCCTGGCGGTTGCCATCGGCGGTCTGGTCGGACTGAATCCCGACGCAGCCGGCGACGCCCGCGGGCCGATCGGCATCGCCGAGATGACCGGGGAGGTGCTCCAGGCGCCGCTGGCCGCGCAACTGACGTTCGTTGCCGTCCTATCGCTCAACTTGGCCGTCCTCAACGTGCTCCCGTTCCCCCCGCTCGACGGGGGTCGCATCGCCGTGGTCCTGCTTGAGTCGGCTCGTCGCCGGAAACTCCCGGCCGAGCGCGAGGCGCTCATCTACCTGACCGGCTTCGCCGTACTCATGGCGCTCATCATCCTGATCAGCATCCAGGACATCCAACGCCTCGTCACGGGCGGCTAGGAGCACGAAACGAGCCCTCCAGGACCGCTCCCGGAGGGCTCTGTACCCCACGCCGTACCCCCGAACTAAGCGCCGAGCACGACGTCCATGCGCCGCGCCAGCCGTTCCTGCATGACCGGCGTCCAATGCCCGTAGATGTCGGCCGTGGTGGCGACCGACGTGTGGCCGAGCGCCCGGCTCACCGCGTCCAGGCCTTCGCCTGCCTCGAGCGCCAGCGTCGCGAACGTGTGCCTCAGATCGTGAAAGCGGCGATGGGGCAGTCCCAGCCGTCGCAGGGTGCGCTGCAGGCTGCGCGTGACGTTCACCTGATGCAGCGGCGCGCCGGCGTCGGTCGCGAACACCAACCCGGACAGCGGCATGATCGTCTGGCGCTCGCGGTGAGCGTTCAGAGCAGCGACGGCCTGCAGCGGCAATCGCATGGTGCGTCGGC
>JBHENV010000197.1:0-10119 GCA_046261895.1 Candidatus Limnocylindria bacterium | reverse complement strand
GCGGTCGCAGCGGTGCCGCTGGTGATCTACGCGCTGGGCCAGGCCGAGCTGCAGCGAAACGATTCATCGAGCGAGCACGCGGTTTTCTTCCACTGGGTCGAGACCTCGTTCTACGCGATCGCGATCCTGATGCTCGGGTTGCTTGCCGCGCTGCGCCCCGGTGCGTTCCGAACGGCCGGCTGGATGGCGGGACTGGCGCTCGCCCTTCTGGGCGCCGCCTCTCTCGTGCTCGGTCAGTACGCATCGGCGATCGAGGCGCCATGGAGCTGGGCTGCGCTGATCGGCGGCCTCGTCTTCGTGGGCGTTGGGGAGTGGGAGTCGCGGCGGAACTGATTCGCGCCCGGGCGCAAGTCACTACGAGGTTGAAGGAGATGGGGCTCGTTTGGCACCGTGATTTGCCCCACCACGCAATCCTCAGCCACGCTCTGGCTCCAGACCACAGAACGAGCCCCAAAGATCGTCGCTACTTGCGGTCCGGCGCAAACGACCCCAGCCAGTCGATGGCTTCGAGGTAGCCGCGCCAGCCTCGGCCGATGACCTGGTGACGCGTTGCGGGTGCGGTCACCGACACCCGGCGCCACGGCTCGCGCGCGTTGATGTCGCTGATATGGACCTCCACTGCGGGCCGCTCACAGGCAACCAGCGCGTCGTGCAGCGCGTACGAGGTGTGCGAGAGCGCACCGAAGTTGCAGATGACGGAGTCGTAGTCGACCTTCTCGAGCCGATCGATGAGCGCCCCTTCGTGGTTCGACTGGAACGCCTCGAGGACCGAGCCCCGCTCCAGGGCGTGCGCGCGGGCCGCCTCGACGATCTCGGTCAGGGTCATCGAGCCGTAGATCTCCGGCTCCCGCCGCCCGAGCGTGCCGAGGTTGGGTCCGTTGAGGACCAAAATGCGCATCAGCCTATGCTCCTGCGTCGAAGGAGCCGAGCACTCGCATCGACGTCGTGTGCTCGTTGAGCGCAACGAGCGCGCTGGCCAATGGCTCAACCGCGGCATCGCCGGTCACCTGGAGCAGGAACCGATAGCGCCATGGCCCGCTGCCCGATGGGCGCGACTCGATCCGGCTCAGGTTGATGGCCGCTTCGGCGAGCGAGCCGAGGGCCCGATACAGGTCACCCGGCCTGTGCCCGGTCTCGAAGGTTACGAGCGTCTCGCGCGCGCCACTGCGCGGCGGAGCCAGCGGACCACGAGCCGCCACGCTTGCAACCGATTCGCGGACCAGGATGGCGAAGCGGGTGACGTTGTCGGGCGAGTGCTGGATGTTGCGCGCAGCGATCTCGAGGCCGTAGCGCTCGGCCGCACGCGCGGAGGCAATGGCGGCGCCTGTCGGATCCGCGCCCGTTGCGAGCTCACGGGCTGCCCCGGCGGTATCCGCGGCCGGCACCACCTCCCATCCGCGTCCTGCCAGGAACCGCTCGCACTGCGCGAGCGCCTGCCAGTGGCTGCTGACTCGCCTCATGCTCTCGATGGAGGCGCCCGGCAGCACCAGGAGCTGGTGACGAATCGGCAGGAGCAGCTCGCCGACAACGTTCAGCGAGCCATCGGCCAGGGCGTCGAGCGCATCGCCGACCGTTCCCGCCAGCGAATTTTCGAGCGGGAGTACGCCGGCATCGACCGATCCAGCCTCGACGGCGGCGCAGACGGCGGAGAAGGTCGCCATCGGCATGGGCGTGGCACCACCGGCGCCGAAGTAGCCCACCACGGCTTCCTCGCCGAAAGCGCCCGGCTCGCCCTGGTAGGCGACGGTCGTCATGCCGAGATCGTCCGCAGCCCGAGCTGCAGCTCCGCCTCGGTTATGTCGTTCACCTCGATGACCCTGCTGATCTCCATCGGCAGGATCCATCGCTGGCGACCGGCGCGCCGCTTCTTGTCGCGGAGCATGGCATCGCGCACAGCGGCACCATCAAAGGAGCGGCGCAAGGTGAAGCCGATACGATCCAACATCGAGTCGAGGCGCGGGGAGAGGTCCGGATCGCCACCGCGCCCGGCCGCGATGGCGGCAACAGCGCGCATGCCGAGGACGACCGCTGCGCCGTGTGGGAGCCGGTATCGGCTCTCGAGCTCCAGCGCGTGGCCGATCGTGTGGCCCAGGTTGAGCGTGCGTCGCTCGCCGCTCTCGAACGGATCTCGATCGCAGATGCCGATCTTCAGCCGTGCGCTGCGTTCCAGGATGGCGTAGCGGGCGGCCTCATCGGTGCGCAGGGCGGCTTGTCCGCGCTCCTCGAGGAGCTGCCAGAGAGCGGGATCGCCGATCATCGCCACCTTGATGGACTCGGCCATCCCGTCACGGCGCAGTCTGACCGGGAGCGAGCGCAGCGCCGCGACGTCGGTGACGACCGCGATCGGCGGCCAGAAGGCGCCGGCCGCGTTCTTGGCGCTGCGGAGATCGACCGCCACCTTGCCACCGATGGAGCTGTCTGCCTGCGCCAGCCAGGTGGTCGGAACCTGGACGAGCGGCAGGCCGCGCGCGTATAGCGCGGCCGCTGTGCCGGCCAGGTCGCCGATTGTGCCGCCCCCGACCGCGATGAGCGGCGTGTCGCGTTCGACGCGCTGCTCCGCCAACCATTCGAGGATCCGCTCGAGCGGACGGACGCGCTTGGATCGCTCGCCGGCGGCGATCAGGAGGCAGGCTGCCGCGCGAACGCCACGAACGAGGTCCGGGCCTGCGGTGAGGAGGCGTCGGTCCACCACGGCGGCGCCTGCAGGGATGACTCCGGCAAGGTCGATGCCCATGACGATGCGCGCCGCGGCCGGTCCGATCGGATGGTGTCGGGCAACTTCCGCGTCGAGCAGGCGCCGGCCGTCAACGAGACCGAGGCGCACGGTCAGCTCCTGGGCGATCGCACCGGGCGAGGCCGATGCATCGAGGCGCACGTCGGCGGCGCGATAGACGGGCGCGCGGTCCGCCATCACGCTCGCGAGCCGTTCCTCGCCGTAGGGCTCGAGGGTCGGCCGCGCCACGCCATCGGCGCTCAGCCGTCGAAGCAGCTCGTCCGCGGCGACGTCCAGGCAGGCGACGGTTCCGTGATGCCAGAGCGCCCATCGGTTCAGCGGGTCGAGGGGCGCGCCTCCGCCGGTCGAGATGACGGCGCCGGGTGCGGCACATGCCTCGCGCACCGCCTTCGACTCCTCGGCGCGCGCAGCGGGCTCACCATGGCGGCGGATGTAATCGGCTACCGGCATCCCGATTCGCCGCGCCATGATCTCGTCGGTGTCGACGAACGCGCGCCCGAGGCGCTCGGCGACCAGCCGTCCGACGGTCGACTTGCCGCTCGTGGGCATCCCGACCAGCACGACCCCATCAGGCATGAGGGACGCCGGCGAGCTCGCGGTCGAGCGCACCGCGCATCGCCTCGATCGGTGCTTCGCGGCCCGTCCACAGCGAGAAGCTCGCCGCCGCCTGGCGAAGGAGCACACCGGCACCGCCATGCGCCGATGCGCCGATGCTGCGCGCCTCGCGCACCAGCCGGGACGGCTTCGGCCGGTAGACGAGGTCGAGCACACGAAGATGAGGGTTGAGCAGATCGATCGGGACTGGTGTCTCGTCGGACTGCGTACCGATCGGCGTCGCATTGATGAGCAGGTCGGCGGTGGTGAGAGCCCCCGGAAGATTCGCCCAGTGCGCCCGATCCAGCACCAGGACCTGCTCGCAGCCGGCATCCTCGAGTGCCGCGACGGCAGCGCGGGAGGCGCCCCCCGCCCCGAGCACGACGGCGCGCTGTGTCCTCGGCGGCAGCTCGGCCGCCAGGGCGGCCAGGTCCGTGTTGCGGGCGATCAGGCGGTCACGGTCGAGGACGATCGTGTTGGCGGCGCCCAGACGCCGAACCTCCGGGGCCAGATCGTCGACGAGCTCACAGACCGCGATCTTGTGCGGCGTGGTCACGTTCGCGCCGATCCGGCCGTCGTCGAGCAGCGCGGACACCTCATCGGCCAGCGAGAGGGAGTCGACGTCGCGCAGCTCGTAGCGCACATCGAGCCCGAGCGCCGCGAAGGCCGCGTTGTGCATGGCGGGGGATGCGGAGTAGCCGATCCCCTCGCCGAGCAGCACGGCGAGGGCGCTCATCGCCGGGGCCGTCGGGTGCGACGCCGGCGCTGCGCCACCGCAGATCGGAGGTCGCCGATCGTGTCACCGCCGAAGGAGTGCAGAAGCTGGTCCGCGAGGACGATGGCGACCATCGCCTCGCCCACGATCGCGGCGCGCGGCAGCACGGTGACGTCGGACCGCTCGATGTGCGCGCGGCCCGGCTGGCCGGTGCCCATGTCGAGGCTCGGGAGCGGGCTGCGCAGAGTCGAGACCGGCTTCTGGGCGACACGCACGACGATCGGCTCCCCGTTGCTGATGCCGCCCTCGATCCCGCCGGCGCGGTTCGTCCGTCGTGTCCATTCGTGCGACGTGGCATCCACGACATCGTGCACCACGCTCCCCCGCCGCTCCACCACGCCGAATCCCATCCCCATCTCCACGCCCTTGACCCCCGGGATCGCCATGGTCGCACCGGCCAGCAAGCCGTCCAAACGCGTGTCCCATTCCGAGGATGAGCCCAGGCCGATTGGCGTGCCCTGGGCCACGACCACGAACGAGCCGCCGATCGAGTCGCCGGCCGCCTTCGCCGCGTCGACCTCGGCGAGCATCGCACGCTCCGCGTCGGCGTCCGGGCAGCGCAGCGGTGACGGCTCCGCGAGGTCTCGCTCCAGCCAGTCGGAGGGGATGGCGTCGAGGACATCCTCCACGCCTGGGAAAGCCCGAATCGGTCCGAGCTGGTCGACGAAGCTCCATACGCGCACGCCGCAGATAGCCAGCAGCTGCCGGGCGAGCGAGCCTGCTACGACGCGTGGCGTGGTGGAGCGCGCCGAAGCCCGCTCGAGCACGTCCCGGACATCATCGGTGTCGTACTTGAGCGCGCCGGCGAGGTCGACATGGCCCGGTCGAGCACGGGTGATCGCTTTCGGACGGCGGTCGGCCGGGATCGGCTCGACCGACATGCGCTCCGTCCAGTTCTTCCAGTCCCGGTTGTCGACGGCGAAGCCGACGGGAGACCCGAGCGTCCGCCCGTAGCGAATGCCCGCCGTCCAGCGCACGCGATCCCGCTCGATCTGCATCCGCTTTCCGCTGCCGTAGCCGTGCTGCCGCCGCTTCAGATCACGGTCGACGTCGCGCGTGCTGACCCGCATGCCGGCCGGCAACCCTTCGAGGATGCCCGACAGGCCCGGCCCGTGCGACTCGCCGGAGGTCAGGAGGCGCAGCCGCCTCACTCCCGCACCGTCGCCAGGTCCTGCCAGAAGCCCGGGTAGGAGACGTCGACGCAGTCTGGATCGTCGAGCTCCACGGCCGAAGCAGCTCCGGCGAGCCCCGCAATGGCAAAGGCGATGGCGATTCGATGATCGCCGTGGGTGGTGATGCGGGCGTCCCGCGCCAGCCCGCGGCGAACGCGCCAGCCGTCGGGACGCTCTTCCACGTCTGCCCCGATGGCCTCCAGCCCGGCAACCAGGGCCGCAATGCGGTCCGTCTCCTTCACGCGCAGCTCGCCGGCATCCCGAACCTCGGAAGGCTCCTCGACCGACGCCATGGCCACCGCGACGAGCGGCAACTCGTCGATCAGCTCCGCAACCTCTCCACCACCGATGCTGACGGCGCGCAGCGGGTTCCGGCCCCGAACGGTGATCTCGCCGACCGGCTCCGGCCCGCTCACGTCCGTCACGCGCGTCCGGATCTCGACGCCCATCCGCCCGAGCAGGCCGACCAGCGCCAGCCGCGTCGGATTCAGCCCGACATCGACCATCGTCAGCTCCGCGTCGGGATGAAGCGCAGCGGCCACCAGCCATGCCGATGCGGCCGACGTGTCGCCCGGGACCGCCATCTCGAACGGTCGCGGTCGCGCCGGGCCGGTCACAGTCGTCGTCCCGCCGTCGCGATGGATGGGAACGCCGAGGTTCGCGAGCATCCGCTCGGTATGGTCTCGGGTCGGGCCGGGGGTCTCGACCGTCGTGACGCCGCTCGCGCTCAGACCGGCCAGGACGGCTGCGCCCAGCAACTGGGCGCTGGACACCGGCAACCGGTGGGCCGCCGGCGCCAATCGAGCGCGTCCGACGACCGACATCGGTGCGTGACCGTTCGTGGTGGTGACCTGCGCGCCGGCCGCTCGCAGTAGGGCCGCCACGCGCTCCATCGGACGTGAGCGAAGCGAGGCGTCACCGTCGAGGGTGACGGACAACGGAAGCCCGGCCACGACGCCAGCCAGCAGCCGCATCGTCGTGCCGGAGTTCCCGCAGTCGAGCACGGCGTCACGCGATGGCCGGCCGCGGACGAGGTGCTTCTCGCCCGAATGATCGACCGACACGCCGAGCGCACGCAGGCACTCGATGGTGCTGCGCACGTCGCGGCCGGGGGAGCGAACGATCACGCTGCTCGGGCCGCCGGAGAGCGCGGCGAAGATCAACGCCCGGTGCGCGATCGACTTGTCGGACGGCATCGTCAGCCGGCCGCGGAGGCGTTTGGCCGCGCGGATCGTCGACGCGGCCGAGGCCGTCGTCACCGGCCGGAACCCGTCGCTGCGGCCTCCGCTTCGCTCACCGATTGCGCGTGCCGGCGCTGCACGGAGCGGGATGCCCGGAGCAGGGCGTCGAACACCATCGTCAGCTCGACCGGCGTCATCGGTCCGGATGTTCCTGCGGCCGCTCGCTCCAGGAGGGCGCGCTCGCGGCGCACGTCGTGGCCGTGGGCGCCGGTCTCTCGACGCCGCTGAACCTCGAGCGCCAGCGCGGCGCGTTCCTGCACCATCTCGCCCAGCCGCGCGTCGAGGTCGTCGATCCGATCGCGGATGTCGCCGATCCCGTCCTGCCCGGCCGGCGCCAGTGTCGGTGCCGGCGTCCCATCGGCCGAGCGAACGAACTGGAGACGGCGCAGCTCGTCCATGAGCGCGCCGAATTCCTCGAAGCCCAGGCTCTGGTCGCCGTCGGAGCGCGCGTTGGCCGGATCGGGATGAACCTCGATGATCAGCCCATCGGCGCCGACCGCAGCTCCTGCCAGGGCCATCGGCGCAACCAAGGCCCGGTGGCCGGTGCCGTGGCTGGGGTCGACGATGATCGGCAGATGCGTCCGTGAGCGGAGGACGGGCACCGCCGAGAGGTCGAGCGTGTTGCGGGTGGCGGTCTCGAAGGTTCGGATGCCGCGCTCGCACAGGATCACGTTCGGGTTGCCGGCCGAGAGGATGTACTCGGCGGCGAGCAGCCACTCCTCGATGGTGGCCGACAGGCCGCGCTTGAGCAGCACCGGGCGTCGGCTCTGGCCGACCGCCTTGAGCAGCACGAAATTCGCCATGTTGCGCGCGCCGACCTGGAGGACGTCGATGTGCTCCTCGAAGGCCGGAACGTCCTTGGGATCCACGACCTCGGAGATGACCGGCAGGCCGTACTCGTCGTGCGCCTCGTGGAGGAGCTTCAGGGCGGGTAGCCCGAGCCCCTGGAACGCGTAGGGCGACGTGCGTGGCTTGAAGGCGCCGCCGCGCAGCACGCGGGCTCCCTCACGCTTGACGGCGCGAGCGGTCTGCATGAGCTGCTCGCGCGACTCGACGGCGCACGGTCCGGCCATGACGACCAGCTCCTGGCCGAGGCCGAGCTCCACGCCGTTGACCCTGATCCGCGTCCGTTCGACCTGGTGCTCGGAGCTGGCCAGTTTGTACGGCGAGCTGATCCGGATGACCTGCTCGACACCGTCGAGCGTGCCGAGGTGCGCGACGCTCTCGAGATCGCTTCCCACGACCCCGATCACGGTTCGCTCCTCGCCGACGCTGATGAACGCTTCGAGCCCGTGCTCCTCCACGGTCCGTCTGACCCCGTCAACCTCATCCTGCGTCGCCGTCGGACGCATCACCACGATCATCGGTCTTGCCTTTCCCTCACGCCCCGATCCGCATCGGGGAAACAAAAAACGCAGGAGCTTTCGCTTCCTGCGTCTGCGGGCACGAGTGCCTCTGCCGGCGAGATCTACTCGCCTGCCTCGTACCCGCTAGCCATAAAACCACTGGCATTTCATGTGCGGCGGAGCGTAGCCGTCTTCATGGACCGATGTCAACGGCAACGATGCGACGTACGCAGCGATCAACTCGATGGCGTCGCCATCGCGGACGGGAAACCGCCTCCGGGCCGCCGACGACCATCTCGCCATTCACGCGGATTCGCCCTCAGTTGCGGCCGCTCGAAACGCGAAGGCGCCGCCGGAACCTCCGGGATAGCGTACTCCCAGATCGTGAGGGAGGGCTGCCGAGACGACGATGGTCACTCGATGTTCCAGTTTGCCCCGGTGGTGAGCTCCTCCTCGGAGGATGAAGCGTCGGCAGTTGCCAGGACGGTTCGTCCGCCGTCCACCGTCCACACAGCCCCGGTCACGTAAGAAGCCTCCGGGCCGATCAGGAAGGCGATGACCGCGGCGGCCTCCTCCGCCGTCCCCATCCGGCCCAGCGGCACATCCGTCCGATGATCGGCCGGAAGCAGGCGCTCGTCGAAGTCGGTGGCGATAGCGCCAGGCGCGACAACGTTGACGCGGACACCATCGGGTGCGCCGATGACGGCCATCGAACGCGCCAGGCCCTCCAGCCCTGCCTTTGCCGCCGCGTAAGCGGGAGAGCGCATCGATCCCTCGACCGCTCCAACGATGCTGCCCACCAGGACGGCCGAACCTCGCGCAGCCACGAGAGCGGGCATGCAGACGCGGAGGGCCTCGTACGGCGCGGTCAGGTCAATCGCCATGACATCGTCCCAGTGGTCACGGCTGTCCCACGGACCCGATGGCGGTATCCCCGCGGAACAGACAAGCGCGTCCAGCACCCGGTCGCAGCGCTCGACGGCGTCCGCCAGCAGGAAAGCATCGCCGGCATCGCCAACCAGGAGCTCGAGGCCGTTGGCGGTTGCATCGGTCCGATCAATTCCCACAACTCGCCAACCGTCGGCGACCAGGCGTTCAGCCGTCGCGCGGCCGATGCCGGCCGCCGCGCCGGTGACGATCGCGGTCTTCGGCGCATCGGTCATGAGGTCGCCATGGTGACCGACCGCGTCAAGCTCATGGCTCAATACCGTTCACGGATTCGATGTTGCCGACTCCGAAGCGCTCGCCCGGGCAGCTCTCGTCCGGCTCTGCGATCCACGGCGGATCGGCGGCACCGCCGCCGCCAAGCTCAACATCGTCGCCCGGTGCAAGCTCGACGACGACGCGCGCGAGGGGATCGTTGAAGAGAATCGAAGTCGTCTCCGGATTCCACTGGACCTGGCTGGCCCCCCAGACGAGCGTGTTCTCGCCGACGGTGACGCACTGATCGTCGATGGCGAGAATGCCGGTCAACAGCGCCATGTCTCCACCCGAAGATCCCGCGTCGTCCCAGACCGCCATCGGTCCCCACTCGTCCGTGGGTGCAACGGCCGACGGAGCCGCGTCTGTTTCCATGGTGGCCGGCGTCGACGGACCCGGGCCAGCATCGCAGGCACCGATGGCGCAGGCAGCCACGAGGAGCATGAGCAGGTGCGTTCGCGACGACACGTCATCGAGACCTTGACGAAATCTTCGTTGCGAACCTAGCATGCGGCTCCAACTGAAGACGGCGTCGACCGGACGAGTAGTCGGGCGCACGGCCACCGCAGCGAGCCGGGATGGTGCAAGCCGGCGTGGTACGGCATCGGTGAATGGACCCGCGAGCCTCGCTTCCAGCCTCGGGAGCTCGAGCGTATATGCGTATATACGCGGAGCCGGGAGGCAAGGCGGCAACGGACGGCACCGGTATCGGCCAACAATGAGCGCGGACCCAACCGCGGGTCCGAACCAAGGGTGGCACCGCGGAATCGAGCCTCCGTCCCTGATGAGAGATGGAGGCTTCGTTGTATCCGAGAGCAGGACCGATGACGACCGCGACACCTACCCGCGTCACCAGCATCGAGTTGGCTGCCGACACTCTCACGCCCGTGGCAGCCGCGCTGCGCCTGGGCGCGCGCTGCGCCTTCCTCCTCGAAAGCGTCGAGGGCGGGGCCCGATACGGCCGCTACTCGATCGCCGGCGTGCATGGGCGCACGCTCGTGGTCGGGGCCGATAACGGAGACCCGCTCGAGGTCCTGCGCGCGGCGCTTCCCCAGGT
>JBHENV010000196.1:0-2535 GCA_046261895.1 Candidatus Limnocylindria bacterium | reverse complement strand
TCATAGAGTGAGGGCACCGACGCTCACCGGCGGCGACGCGAATGGAGGCTCAGTGGACCGCGAACCGGATGGAGACGAACTCGAGCCCGACGAGGACGCTGTGAGCGGTATGCCCGAGGGCGAACCAGAGCTGACGCCCATGGGCGTCGATCCCGACGACGACGAGGCTGACACGCCAGCCGAGGCGAATCAGCCGGGCTTCCCGACCGAAGGCGAGCCAGACGTGTCGGGCTGATTCCCGCAACCGCCGCGAACGAGCTGCTCATCGCGCAAAGGAGAAGCCGCGCTGGCGTTGGAGCCCGCTTCTCCTCGTCCGATGCAGCACTCGTGCTCGCGGACCCCTTGGCTCCTGTTCGTGCCTCGAAGCGACAGCCGGCCCAATACCGCAGCAGTCTGAACCCGCCTGCTACAGGTCGCCAGTGAAAGCGGCAACGACGACCCAACCAAGGATCATCAGGAACAGCAGACCGCCGAGGATGAAAGCTGCAAGAGCGCGTCCGCGCCGCCGCGGCGCACCCGCCTTCCAGGCCAGGTAGGCAGCGGCCGCCCCTGTCAGTCCTGATAGCGGCCATAGGAGTCCCGCGGCGCCTCCGTCATCGCTGTCGAAGATCATCGCCGCCACGTAGAAGACCGCCGCGACTACGGCGACCGCCAACGCTGTGTTCGCGCGTGACGCCTCCGGCGTCGCGCGTGACGCCTCCGGCGTTGCCGTCGTGGGTGCGGGCTCCCCTGCCATCTCTCATTCTCCTCTCGAGCAGACTCTCGCGCCACCGTCCCACACGGCCGCGGCTGCTGTCAAGCAGCCGTCCGCCCCACCAATGAATAAGTGCAGAACGGCAGCCAGCCACGATGGCCCTTCAGAATCGGGGCACCGCCCTCCCGCCGTCGCCATCGCGTTTCCATGCGAAGCGGCCGTCGAGCGTCGACCGGTCCCGACTGCTCCCTTCGCCTGACAGGGGCGGCGAGCCGCCGACCGCGGGGAGTGCCGCATTCCACGCGGAAGAGTAGGCCACGCGCCGGCGTCCCGGAGTGCTGCTTTCGCGTGGTTGCGACACTGCGGTACGGGCGGCTACGTCAGCGTCGTGCGCTGCTCATGGCGGCTACGAGGGGACTGGCCCGCGTCACGCCGCTACCACGCCGCGCCACCTCGAGCAGCGCCTCCGGCATCGGCTCTCGCAGACGCCAGGTGATCGCCATTGGTCGCTCACCGCGACAGTCCTGCAGCGTGGCAGGCCCGAGGAACGTGAACGGGGCGCCGGCTCCGCTCGCGAGCGTCCTATTCTCGCGCACGAACAGCAGGACGATGGTGGCGTCCTGCGGCTGACGGCGATAGCGGCGCAGGTCGACGTGGGCGGCGCTCGGCAGCTCACTGCGCAGCTGCTGACCGATGGCGGGCTGGCCATGGCCGTTGACAAGCAGCTCGTTCGCCGACAAAGGAATGACAGGCCGGTCCGGTAGGTAGGGATCCCCCAATCCGATCGCGCGTTGGCGGATTCCCATGAGCAGATCTAGCGGTAGCGCCAGGATGTCTGCGTCCTCGACGTCGCCGGCCGCGAGCAACTCGATCGCCTGGTTGACCGTTCGTGCCTGCTCCTCCGCGGACGCATCGCCTTCGCTCATGTGCTGCAGAAGACGTCGAGCGACCGCAGCGAGATGCCGAGATAACCGCTCGGGCGCCACCGAAGGCTCCAGCGCCGTGTGCGCGATGAGCTCGTCGTCGAAACTCCGCCAGAGCTCGCCTCGCGGCGGCGGTGAGCACTTCGTCCCGCAGTCCTGCGCGCACGTCCGTCACCGCACGCAACGTACCTGTATGGCCCGGAGTCCGACGGCTGCTCGCCTTGCGAAGGATCAGCAGCAGTCGGCGCCCGCCGCCGGACGGTTGTGTTGCGCGCCCACGGTCCGTGGCTCAGCAGCTGCAGTTTCGCGCACGCCGCCGGGCGCGACCCTGCGCTCCTCCGTATCGCGCGGCCCGGGCACGCGCGATAGTCTCGTTGCGGGTATTCGGTTCACCACAAGTGCAATCAAGTGCACGCAAAGTTGCGGCCGAGCGGTACGAAACGGGTACTTCGGCGCTCGGAGAGCCGTCCCGAGCCGTCGCAGCAGGGCGCGGTGCTCGGACTGGCGAAACCCGCGACTAGCAGCTACTTTGTGTCGATCATGACCGCGTTTGTACTGCCGTTTCACCACCCGGAGCCGATGGTAAGGAAGGGGTCATCGGTTCGAGTCCGATGGAGGGCTTCATCCGATCTCCCCGCTCAGGCGGGGATTTTCGTTTCTCGAGCCGCTTGAGCGGCGGCCATCTCGTGAACTGGTGGGGCGTTTGTGGGGCGCCTGCGCTCCTGGTCGTGCCCCTACTGTGGCCGGCCGAATGCGAAGGGGGCCAGATTCACGCAACGTGCGACATCAGCGTGAGGAGCCGATGGCGCACCATCCCGACACCCCGTTCGACGACCTCGAGGCCGCTGCGGTCCTCACCGCGGTCGAGGTCGCCGAGCGCATCCGGGTCGATGCGCGGTCGGTGCGGCGCGCGGTGGC
>JBHENV010000195.1:0-10595 GCA_046261895.1 Candidatus Limnocylindria bacterium | reverse complement strand
CGGGTACCTCGCCAGCTGGGACGTTCGGTTGCTGGCCGAGCCGCCGCCGCTGGCCCTGACGGTCGAGACACCGTTCGGGTCGAGTGCCGTCGAGGTTCGCGGACGGACCGCCAGCCATGCCATGGTGCGCGTTGCCGGCAGCCCGGTCGAGGTCGGCGCCAGTGGCCGGTTTGCCGCGACGATCGTGATGCCGCCCTGGCCGACCGATGTCGAGGTCGAGGTGAGTGACGCGCTGGGAAACGTCGGCGCTCGGACGGTGAGCGGCATCGGCCTGCTCGACTATCGCCAGCTGCCGTGGGTGCCGATCACCGCGGCCCTGGTCGCGCTGGTTGGCGTGGTCCTCTTCCTGCGAGTGCCGCGCTCGTCGGTGATGCCGAGGCGGCCCGATGACGACGCCACGCTGGAGGAGCTGGAGCCGGACTGATCAGCCGCCCCGACGTCGTCGAGCCAGCCGCTCAGCGAGCGACTCGCCGACCGGTTCGTCCTCTGGCTCGGCCGCGGGGCCGGCCGGTGCCGCCGCGCCAGGTGGTGCAGAGCGGGTCGGTGAGGCGGGCCGCGTCGTCGGCCCTTCAGGCACCGGCGCCGGCATCCGGGTCACCGGCGCGGCCGCTCGATCTGCCCGGCGGACGCTCCGCTCGCGGGCGGCCCGCAGCTCTGCGAGGCCGGGCACGAGCTCTGGCTCCGCGCGGCCCATGCCGATGCGTCGGGCGGCCCAGGCCCGGGCTCGTTGGACGTCGGCCCGGCTGAGCGCCACGCGGCGGACCCCGACGTCGAGCGGCACCAGCAGGATCGCGAGGAGCAGGAGCCATGGCCAGATCGGCGTCGGGAAGGCGTCGGCCTCAATGTCGTGCGCCCACACCGCCACCGGAGTCTCCTCGTCGGCAAGCGGCAGCTCGCGTCCACGTCCGGCCGCCGCGTAGGAGGCGAGCGCCTCGACATCGATGCCGAGACGCCGGTACTCCTCGGCCGCCGGGGACACAATGCCGAGTGTGCGGCTGGCGGCATCGGTTCCCGTCTCGTCCTCGAACGTCTGTGCCACCCGCACCAGGTAGGCGCCCTGCTGGTCGGCCCTGACCGTGCCGGCGTAGCGTCCGGGGCCGATCTGCTCGAGGACGGTCTGCGTCGGCTCCAGGTCGGGCGACACGAGCCGCAGGACGGTGCGATAGAAGTTGCGCGGACCGGCCTCGTCGTCGAACGAGGTGACCTCCACGTTGAGCTCGCCGTCTTCGGCCGGACTGAATCGGACGTCGATCCCCTCGGCGTCCTGGGGCGGCAGCGTCCAGGCCACCAGCTGAGCGGTCAGGGTGCCGAACTCGGGCGTCCCGATCCACGGCGTCGCCCATGCCTGCCGCGCGTCCGAGGTCCACGCAACGGCACGGCCAAGCCCGTACTGCCACTGTGCCAGCAGGGGATCCTCGCGCCCCGTCAGCAGCGCGACGGTGGCGCTGCCCTTGGCCGTGGTGGCGTTGTAGCCGAGCAGCTGCGGCAGGCGACCGGCGTCGAGCCCGTCGAGGATCTCGGACGACGCCGATGGGATCGGCTGGAAGGTCTCCTCGACGATCTGCTCTCCCGCCGTGCGGATCGTCTCGCGCAGGAAGATGTCGGGGATGGTGGTTGCGTCGGCGGCGTCGTAGTAGCGGCCCCCGGCCTCCTCGGCCAGCCGCTCGAGAAGCCCGGCCGATCCGCCACCGGTGCCGATGGTCGAGAGGGTGATACCGGCCGCCCTCATGTCCTCGAGGAGATCGTCGTAGGCACCGTGCGTCGACCATCCGTCGGTGATGAGCACGATATGGCGCAGCGTGGCCGGATTGTCGACCAGGTCGTCGTACGCGGCCTTCAGGCCCGCGTAGATGTTGGTGTTGCCGTCGGCCGGAAAGCCGAGCCCGTCGCCGAGCGCACCGAAGTCGATCGGTGCCGTGCGCACCGCCCAGTGCGCGTTCTGGTCGAAGGTCACCACCCCGAGCTGGTCAGTCGGCGCCATCGCCTCGGCCGCCCGCAGGATCGCCTCGCGAGCGATGTCGACCTTCTCGAAGCCGCGGGTCCCTGACGGGTTGGCGTTGTCTCGCGAGTCGCCGGTGCAATGGCAGTCAGCCATACTGCCGGACTTGTCGACCACGGCCACCATGGCCACCTCGGGCGAGCGCTCGCGGTCGCGGACGGTCATGTAGACCGGCAGAGTTTCCTCCATTGGCGTGTCGAGGTATCCGCCGGCGCCGTAGCTCTCGCGACCGCCGAGCATGACGAGCCCCTTGCCGAGGTCACGCACGTACACCTGGAGCGAGGCCATGGTCGTCCCGCCGAGGTCTGCCGCCTCGACGTTGTCGAGCACGACCGCGTCATATCCGGCGAGCGTGGCCAGCGACGACGGAACGCCACTCGACGCGACGACCGTCACCTCCAGGCTGCCCTCGCCCAGCGAGGCGACCAGGTCCGCGGCACGCTCGGCATCGTCGGTCGCCACCAGGACCTGCGGCTCCCCCGAGACGAGGAGGTAGGCGTCGGCCGCGTTGTTCTCGCTGAAGCGATCCTCGGCCGACTCGAGCACCGCGCGGAAGACGTGGAAGCCGGGCTCGTCGGCGGTGACCGCGAACGGGATGGTGGTGACCCCCGGCTCCAGCTCGAGCTCGCGGGTCGCGACCGTTGCGCCGTCGGCTAGCAGTCGCAGGGTGGCGTCGGTCGTGATGGTCGAGCGCAGGCGCACGGTGAGATCGATCGTTTCCCCGACCCGCGCGCCGGCGGGTGCGTCCACGCCGTCCACGAGCACCTCGGCCGCCGACTCGTCGGCCGGCGACACGACGTCGAGCCGAATGCCCCGCGCCGAGGCCGCGGCGATGGCGTCCTCGGCCTTGCCGGAGGTGTCGTTGCCGTCGGAGAGGAGCACGATCCGCTGCTGCGCCCCCGCGGGAAGGATGGCGGCGGCCAGGCGCACGGCGGCCCCGACATCGGTGGCACCCACGACCGGCTCCGACGCGGGGTCAGAGAGCTGGTCGAGCCCTGACGGGAGCCGGTCGACCAGCGCATTGCCGCCGAACACGACCATGCCGGCGGTGTCTCCCTCCGGCATCTCACGGACGCTGTCACGTGCCCAGGTCACGAGATCTTCCCTCGTCGCGTCGAGCATCGAGGCCGACGCGTCCAGCAGGAAGACCACGCTGAGCCGATCCGATGGCAGGGCCAGCCGAGCGCCGGCCAGGGCCAGGACCAGGCAGGTGACGAGGACGAGCCGGATGGCGAGCGATGCGACGCGTCGCCCGGTCGGCAGCGTGCGGGAGGCTGCCATCCAGCCGATGACGACGATCGCCACGGCCGGCAGCAGCAGCCAGAGCCAGGCCGGCTCCCCGAAGGCGAGGGGCGGGCTCATCGTGCACGCCCGGCAAGGGGCAGCGGCCGGCGAGGGCGGCGGAACGCGCGGACGAGGCTGCGCCGGGTGGGACGATGGAAGAGCAGCCATTCGACGGCGAGCAGCGCCAGCGCGGCCAGCGCCAGCGGCCACCACCACTCGGCTCGCGTCGGCTGCGTGGCCGGCTCGTCGGTCGACGTCACGCGTCCCATCTCGATGATCCGCTGTGGATCGCCCGGCGTCACGTCCGACTCGTCGACGCTGAAGAGATTGATGGCCGTCTGCCCGAGGGGCAGACCGCTCAGCTCCGGCACCTCGCTCACGGCACGGACCTCGCGCAGGCCGACCAGGTCGGCGCCGGGGATCGCCACCCGTCCACCGACCACCGAGACCTCGACGCCGAGGTCGGTCGCGCCGGGCAGCTCCGGTGAGCCGGTGTTGGTGACGAGGACTCGCTCGATGCGCGGGTCGACGGCGACGCTCACCGACTCACCGAGCCGCATCGAGGAGGGCAGGATGCCCTCGACCGTCGGAAGGAGGACCTCGGTCAGGTTGCTCATGAGCAGCGGGAAGGCCACCTGCAGCGGCAGGTCGGATTCGCCGAGGTCGAAGCCGATGACCCCGATGCGCCGACCGTCGACCTCGCCGACCGCCACCAGCGGGTTTCCGCCGGTCGTCTGCACGGCGGCGTGCATGCCGTCGGCAAGCTCCACCTCGCGCGCGCGGCCGATGTGCACCGTCGAGAGGTCGACGAATCGAAGCAGCGGCTCGTCCGGATCGGCGCGGTCGATGACGGGGTTCTCGATCTGATCGCCGACGGCGCCGAAGGCGGCGTCCTGATCCGGGTCGAGGTACAGGGCGGGGAGCTGTGGGGGCTCGTCCGGTACCACGCCGTCGAAGACGAGCAGGCCGTATGGCGTGCCAGCCTCGGCCGCATCGGCGATGGCGTCCGCGGAGCCATCCTCGTCGACGGCATACAGCTCGAGGCGCGGCAAGAGCGCCAGGGCGTTCTCGAGATAGGCATTTCCACCACCGATCAGCAGGGCGCGGGTCGTCTCGTCGGCGGGCACCATGGCGAAGGCACGGTCGTCGGTGATCAGCGCATCGGAACCCGCCAGACGTGCCTCCACCAGGCGCGCGCCTCCGGGTACGGTGGTGACGAGCGCCTCCGAGCGTTGGCCGGGGGGAATCGTGAGATCGCGGGCATCGATCAGCGCGCCGTCGGCATACACCTCGAGCCGGCGGGTCGCCTCGGCCGTCGAGGGGTTGGAGACCGCCACGAACAGGTCGAGCTGCGCGCCCCCGGACCGACGCAGGGCGGAGAGAGCCGCGATCGCCTGGTTCGCATCGGTTGCGCCGATGCGCTCGACCACCACCGGCGCGCCGACGCCGACCTCGGGCAGCCGGTTGCCGGCAACGTCGGTGACGATCACGATCGTCGAGTCGGCGTCGCGCTGGGCGAGAGCCGAGGAGAGCGCGAAGGCATCGGTCAGGTCGCCCGGCAGCTGAGTGGCGGTGATGCCGTCGATCGCCTCGAGCGCCGCGTCCGTGTCATCGGTCTCGCTGACAAGCACATCCGCGGTGTCCGCGGCGGCCACGACCGTGATCCGCCCACCGACCGGGAGGCGTCCCACCACGTCTCGGGCCCGTTCCCGGGCAAGGTCCATACGGTTCTCGTCCCGGGTGCTGGTCGCCATCGATGCACTCGTATCGACGACGAGGACCACGTTCGCCGCCAGGTCCGACTCGACCGCGCTGAACGGCCGGGCCGCGGCGAGCACCACGATCGCGGCGATCAGCAGCTGCACCAGCAGCAGCCAGCTGAAGCGCAGCTTCTGCCACGGCGCATTGGCCTCGACGTCGCGGATCAGCTGCTGCCAGAGGAACGTCGAGCCGACCGGCAGGTCGCGACGCCGCAGGCGCAGCATGTAGAAAGCGACGATGATCGGCAGGGCGATCAGGCCGACGAGGGCGAACGGCGCGATCATTCGACGACCCTGCGACGTCTGAGCAGGTCGAAGAGGAGATCGGCGAGGTCAAGGTCGGACGGCACCTGGACGTAGGCGCCGCCGCGCCTGCTGACGAACGAGCCGATCTCCGCCTGCCACTCGGCCAGGCGCACCCGATAGCGTTCGACCAGGTCGTCGTCGCCCGACACCTCCACCGCGTGGCCGGTCTCGTTGTCGACGAGGCGGGCGTCGGGTGGGATCTCCGGCTCGAGCTCATCGGGCGCCAGGAGGTGAAGGACCGAGAGCTGGCAGCGCGTGCCGGCCAGATCTCGGAGCGCGTCGAGATACCCCGGGTCCATGAGGTCGCTGATGAGGAGCATCGGACCGGTGCCGCGCATGCGGCTGGCATAGGCGCGCGCGGCCGCGGCCAGGCCGGTCAGCCGTTCGGCACGTGGCTCGGAGAGGAAGCGGACGAGCTCGAGCGCCCGCCGCTTGCCGCGCATCGGTCGCATGCCGGTCGCGCTTCCGTCGCCCAGGAAGGCGACGCTGACACGGTCCATGCTGGCCAGCCCGAGGTATCCCAGGGCGGCCGCCGCACGGCGCGCCGCGTCGAGCTTGTTCGGCTCGCCGTAATCCATCGAGCGGGAGGCGTCCACCAGGATGTGGACGGTGACATCCTCCTCCTCGACGAAGAGCTTGACGAACAGCTTCTCCAGACGGGCGTACGCGTTCCAGTCCAGCTGGCGCAGGTCGTCGCCGGCGGCATAGTTGCGGTAATCGGCGAACTCGACGCTCTGCCCGCGGCGCACGCTGCGGCGCTCGCCCTTCATCCGCCCCGCCGTCATCCGCCGCGAGGCGAGCTCCAGCTGCTCGAGCCGCCGCAGAAAGGCCTCGTCGAAGAGCGGGGCGCGCTGGGTGGCGGTCATCGGGTTGCCGTGCCCGCATGGCTCGCGAGTCCGTTGCGATCAGATGGCCGGCGTGCACTCGTGCAACCGCGCTCCACGATGCCACGCCCAACGTCCGATGAGCGCCGCGGCCTGGAGGGGGCCGCCGGTCGGCGATCGGTGCGCACGCGAGAGCCCGCCACGGCCCCTACTCGGCTGGTTCGGTTGGCGTCTCGGCGATGATCGCGCGCACGACCGAATCGGTGCTGATGCCCTCGGCCTCACCCTCGAAGTTGAGGATGATCCGATGCCGCAGCGCCGGCGGAGCGACCGCCTGGACGTCGCCGTACGCCACATTGAATCGGCCGTCGAGGAGGGCGTGGATCTTGGCACCAAGGACGATCGCCTGCGCGCCGCGCGGTGAGGCGCCGTAGCGGACGTACGCCTTGACGATCTCGGGCACCCGCTCCGTCTCGGGGTGCGTGCCACGCAGGAGGCGGATGGCATAGGCCATCACGTGGGAGGCGATCGGCACATCACGAGCGAGGCGCTGCATGCCGAGCACATCCGCCCCGGTGGCGGCCTTGCCGACGGTCGGCGTGTCGACGCCGGTCGTGCGATCCATGATCGCGATCAGATCCTCCTCCGATGGGAACGGCACGTCGATCTTGAAGAAGAACCGATCGAGCTGTGCTTCGGGCAGGGGATAGGTGCCCTCCATCTCGAGCGGGTTCTGGGTGGCCAGCACGAAGAACGGCTCCGACAGGGTGTACTGCTGCTTGGCGACCGTCACGCGGTGCTCCTGCATGGCCTCGAGCAGGGCCGACTGCGTCTTGGGGGTTGCGCGGTTGATCTCATCGGCCAGGACGAGATTGCTGAAGATCGGTCCCTGTTGGAAGCGGAAGCGACGCTCGCCCCCCTCCTCGATGATGATGTTGGTCCCCACGATGTCGGCAGGCATCAGGTCGGGGGTGAATTGGATGCGGCTGAAGCCCAGGTCGAGCGCATCGGCCATCGTGCGCACCAGCATCGTCTTGCCGAGGCCGGGAACGCCCTCGAGCAGCGCGTGCGAGCCCGCGATCAGGCTGATCATGGTCTGCCGCACCAGCTGATGCTGCCCGACGATGAAGCGGCCGACTTCGGCCTCGATCCGGTTCGCCATCTCGGCGAACTGCTCGGGTGCCAGCTCCTGGCCGATCGGCGCGGTGGGGGTCGGGATTTGCTCGGTCATGGGTTCGTCGATCACTCCGTGGGTTCGAGGCGTGAGAAGTAGTCGCGCACGAAGTCCTTCAGCGTGATGGGCACCTGCTGCCGGTCGAGAGCCGATTGCGCGTAGTCGTCGAACAGGTCGAAGACCGATGCGTACGGCACGACGCTGTCATTGTCGAAGCCGACGCCCGACCCACTTCCCGTCTGATCGGTTCCGCCGTTTCCGCCGCTGCCGGCGATGAAGTCCGGGTCGCCGGGTCGGCCGAAGCGATCGAAGTCGGACAGCACGCTCCCCTCGTCATCCGTCTCGGATCCCTCGTTGCCTGAGCTCGGCCCGTCGAAGCCGCCGGTTCGCAGGCCACCGCCGGGGATGCGCCGCACGTTCGTGCCGCCGCCGGCACCTGGCTGATTGCCAGCCCCGGGCTGGTTGCCGGCACCCGGCTGGTTTCCCGACCCGGGCTGGTTGCCGGCTCCTGGCTGGTTGCCCGACCCGGGTTGATTCCCCGAGCCCGGCTGATTCCCCGAGCCCGGCTGGTTCCCCGCCCCGGGTGGACCTGACGAACCCGGCTGGCCTGACGAACCCGGCTGGCCTGACGAACCCGGCTGCCCGGAGCCACCCGGCTGTCCCGGCGCACCGGGCTGTCCCGATGCCGCTGGCTGCCCGGTCGATGAACCGGTTGGCTGGCCGGCGCGAGCGACCTGGCGGGCTCCTTCCTGGAGGGCGGACTGCGCCCGCGAGACGTCGCGCTGTACCTGGCGGTCGCGCTCGGCCTGGCGGAACTCGTTGGCGGCACGCTCGAGCGCCTCGGCGGCGGCCTGGCGGTCCTCCTCGGTCCCGGTGCGCGCGGCGGCGTCGAGGGCGTCTGCCGCCTCCGTCAGCGCGCTGGCGGCCGCGGGCTGTGATGCGGCGCCCGCCTGTGCCGCCTGCCGCAGCCCCTCGGCCCGCGCCGCCGCCTGTTCGGCGCTGAGCTCGTCGACGCGTCCGGCAAGCTCCTCGAGATCTTCGGCCGCCTTCTCGGGCTCGCCCTCGGGATTTGCCTCCTCGTCGCCGGTGGCTGCCTGCGATGCTGCGCGGGCGAGCTGGGTGAGCGCTGCATCGGCTTCGGCGGCCTGCGGATCGGTCATGCGCGAGAGCTGCTCCTGGACCGATCCGATGCGTGCCAGCGTCGCCTCGCGGTCATCGCCCTGATCACGAAGCTGACGCGCCAGCTCGCGAAGCTGTCGCTCGAGCTCCTCTCCGCGAGGGTCCGGATTCTCGACGTTCTTCTCGCCGACCTCCTCAGCCACCTCCTCGACACGTTCCGCCACCCGTTCCGCGGCCTCCCGGGAGGCGCGCCGCTGATCGAGCAGGTCATCCTGCGGGTTCGGCCAGGCCACCAGCAGGAGCGTCATGGCGACTCCCAGCCCGGCGACGACGAGCGGCGGGCGGGAGAGCCGGGGTGGGAACGCGCGCCGAAGGTCGATCTCGTTCAGGCGCGCTCGTGCGTCGGCCAGCTGGCGCGCCTCCAGGGGGTCGGCGCTCTCACGGCTGGCGAGCTCGAGCGCCGTGCCCAGGCGCTGACGCATGCCGAGCTCCTCGTCGGCGCGGCGAGCGGCCTCCACCAGTGAGGGCCGTCTCCGAACGGCGTCGCCGAGCCAGGCAACCACGGCCAGGATGCCGATCCCGGCCTGCACCCACGGCGCGGTTTCGAGCGGAAACGCGCGGGCGAGCAGCTGCACGGCGGCGACGGCGAGAACGGCGCCCGCCGCGACGAGGAGACCGGAGCGCACGGCGCGTCGCCACCAGAGCCTGCGGCGGAGCCGCCGCAGCCGGCCAATGGCATCGGCGCCGAGCCGCTGGCCGACGGCGTCGGCGACGAGACGGTCGCTCATCGGTCCGGCTCCTCGTGGAGCTCCTGGACGACGGGCGCGGTTTCGGCGGTGGCGTCGCCGACCGCCACCGCCGCCGGCGCCAGCCCGATCGGTCTGGCTGGTCGCCGGAACGCCCAGCGCATGCCGGGCGGGACGACGAGCCGCGTCGCCGCCAGGGTCAGCACTGCGGCGATGACGACGAAGGTGATGAGGACCCGCGGCCACCAGTAGCCGGAGCCGGTGTCGGCCACGTCGTCGATGGGGTTCCCAAACTGGTCGATCGGCCGGCAGACGTCACCCTGGCACTCGACGTCGGCGCCGATGTCCGGCGCGTTGCCGCGCAGCTGGGCGAGCATGCTGTTGATGCCGCCGAAGCCGCCCGGCTCCGTGTTCGCGACGACGTCCAGCATGGCGATCCCGGGGTTGACGTACATCAACTGCTCCGGGGCCCGCTCCGGCGCGCGGGCCGCGAACCCATCATCGGTCTGGTTGGCAACGACGCTCCAGAAGATGAAGAGCATGGTCGTGCCGAGCGTCAGGCCCAGCACCGTGATGTAGGTGAGCACCGTCGCAGCCTGCGTGCGCTTCAGCAGCGCCGAGAAGAAGAGGCCGATGGCGCCGAGCATCAGCGCGGTCCCCAGCAGGACGAGCTGCTGTCGGACGATATCGTCGACCGACGCCCCGCCGTACATGAGCACGATCGCCGTGATCGGCACGGCCGCGACGATCATGAGCACCACGAACGCCAGCGCCGCCGCCAGCTTGCCGAGCACGATGGCGCTCGGGCGCATCGGCGTGCTGATCAGGAGGTCCAGCGTCTGCTTCTCGCGCTCGAGGCTGATCTGACCCGACGTGAAGGCCGGAGCGATGAAGCAGATCAGGATCAGCTGGAAGATCGAGAGCAGCGTGAAGATGGACTGGCCGATGAGCGCCGACGCGTTCGCCTGCCCGCCGAAGCCGCCGATGCCGCCGGCGAAGCCGCGCGCATTCGGGGCGACCACGACGTACACGCCGTAGGTGATGAGGGCCAGGATGGCCAGGTAGACGGTCAGCACGATGAAGGCCCGCCGTCCTCGCATCCGTGAGCGCAGCTCCTTGACCATGATGGTCGCCACCGATGCACCGAACTCACGGGCCGCCGACGGTCGGGCAGGCCGGGCTGCGGACGTCTGGGATGCCGTCATGCCGCCGCCTCCTCGGCCATCTGACCGGTCACCTTCAGGAAGATCTCCTCGAGGTCGCTCGTCGCCTGGCTGAACCCGACCACGCGATGACCGGACTCGACCATCGCGCGCAACAGATCGGCCTGTGCCTCGGGTGGCCCATCGAACGAGGCCTCGATCCGGACGGCGCCGTCCGCGT
>JBHENV010000194.1:0-8510 GCA_046261895.1 Candidatus Limnocylindria bacterium | reverse complement strand
CCTCGTCGCGCATCATGGCCGGCCCCCGCGTGACGATCGTCACCTCGCAGCCGAGGCTCCCGAAGACGTGCGCCATCTCGGCGCCGACGAACCCACCGCCCAGGATCACGACCCTGCGCGGAAGCTTCGGGATTCGCATGACCGTGTCGGTCGTCTCGAAGCCGGCTTCGGCCAAGCCCTCGACCTTTGGGACGGAGGGTCGGGTACCTGCGGCGATCACGATCGTCTCCGCCGAGATCTGCGCGTCCCCGACCTCGAGGTGCTTGTGCCCGACGAAGCGGGCGCGCCCCTCGAACACGGTGATCCGTTCCGTGCGCCGGTTTCCCTCGCGAATGGCGGCTGCGTCACGGTCGATGTCGGCGAAGGTCCGCTCCACGATCGCCGGCCAGTCCACGCTCTCGATCGTCCCGTGGATGCCGAACCGCTCGGCCTTCCGGATCGTCTGCGCCACGTCGGCGACGTGCACGAGCATCTTCGACGGAATGCAGCCGCAGTTGAGACAGGTCCCGCCGAAGGGCCCTTCCTCGACCACAGCGACCCGCCATCCCGCCTCGGCCGCCGCCGCCGACACCTCCAGGCCCGATCCGGTGCCGATGACGATAAGGTCGAAGCGCTCCATCAACCGACCTCCTGAGTCAGCCGCCAGGCGGTGTTGACCAGGCCCACGTGGCTGAAGGCCTGCGGGATGTTGCCGATGAGCTCGCCGGTTGCGGGATCCGCCATCTCCGCCAGCAGTCCAACGTCGTTGCGGAGGTCGGCCAGCGCCTCGAACTGGCGTCGGGCGCCGTCGCGGTCACCGAGCAGGTGAAGGCACTGCGCCAGCCAGTACCCGCAGATGATGAAGCCGTTGGGATCGTCGGCCCAGCGATGGACGTGCGCCCCCTCGGTCAGCTCGCGCTGGATCGCCTCGATGGTGGCGCGCATGCGCGGCTCGCGCGCGTCAATGAAGCCGACCATCGGCAGGAAGAGCACCGACGCGTCGAGGTGGTCCGAGCCGTAGGCGCCGGTGAAGGCGTTCGCGTCGGCGTGCCACGCGTTGCGCAGGATGTCCTCGCGCAGCTCCGCGCGGGCGCCTCGCCAGCCCTCGAGGTCGAGGCCGTCGCCGAGCCGATCCTCCAGATCGATGGCGCGGTCCAGCGCGACCCAGCGCATCACCTTGGACGAGGTGTAGTGCCGTTCGCGATCGCGAGCCTCCCACATGCCGGCGTCAGGCTCGCGCCAGTCGCGGGCAGCGCGGTCGGCGAAGCCTCGGATGAGACTCCGGATCTCGGAGCTGAGGTCTCCGAGCTCGTTGCGCATGAGGTGGGCGGCGTCGATCACCTCGCCCAGCACGTCGAACTGTCGCTGTCGCCAGGCCTCGTTCCCGACGCGCACCGGGCGGCTGTCGAGGAAGCCGGCCAGGTGGTCGAGCTCGTGCTCCGAGAGATCGCGCTCGCCGTTGACCCCGACCATGATCTGCACTGGTGCGTCCCGCTCGTTGCCGAGCGCACGCCAGATGAGCTCCAAGTGGCGACCGACCTCGGAGGGACACGCCGCCACCCATAGGGCACGCATCGTCAGCGACAGATCGCGCAGCCAAACGAAGCGGTAGTCCCAGTTCGCGGCGCCGCCGATGATCTCCGGCAGCGAGGTCGTGGCCGCGGCGATGACGCCGCCGCTGGGCTGGTAGGTCAGGCCTTGGAGTACCAGGGAACTGTGACGCACGAGCTCGCGGTCCAGGCCTTCATATGTGTCGTGATCGGCTGCCCACGAGGCCCAACCAGCGATCGTCTCATCGAGCAGTTCCGCCGCCGCTGGGAGCTCATCGGGCCGCGGTCCGTAGGCGGGCAGGTGTTGGAGCACGAACGCGTGGCGCGTCCCGGCGTCGACCTCGAATCCCGCCTGCGCCTGACCATCCTCGATCTCGATCCGCACGTCGCTCCAGAGGTGGAGCTCATCGGCCCCGGCCACGGCCACGACCCGTCCCTCTCGGCGCCGGAAGTGCGGCACGGTGAGGCCGTACTCGAAGCGCGGCACCAGCTCCAGTCGCATCGGGACCGTGCCCTCGACCCCGTCGACCAGCCGAACCAGCGCGTGGGGCGACTCCAGGCCGATGTCGTGACTGCGGGCCCCCGGTTGCAGCGCCAGCGCATCGATGAGAAGGACGCGGCCGGCATCGGTGGCGAACGTAGTTTCGAGGACGAGGCTGTTCGGCAGGTAGCGCCGGGTGGCGGTGAACGGGACGTCAGGCTGGATGGAGAAGTGGCCGGCACGGGGGTCGAGCAGACGCGAGAAGACCGACGGCGAATCGAAACGCGGGACGCTCCACCACTCGATCGACCCCGTGCGGTTGATCATCGCCGCGGACTGTGAATCGGACAGCAGGGCGTAGTCCCCGACGGACGGTCTCACGGCGCCGGGCACGACGTATCGGGGACCCGGTCAACCGGCTGGGAAACGT
This sequence comes from Candidatus Limnocylindria bacterium, assembly GCA_046261895.1. Classification (GTDB taxonomy): domain Bacteria; phylum Chloroflexota; class Limnocylindria; order QHBO01; family QHBO01; genus JACDBZ01. The sequence continues at coordinate 6,070 of JBHENV010000194.1, read as the reverse complement.
GCATGCCGTGAGCGTAGCGGGGCACGGCCGACCCCGGATGTCAGCGCGCTCACGCCCTTGCGGTGGCTTCACGGTCGCTCGGTTGCCCGGGCGGGTTCGCTGTGAGCGGGCTGATAGTCGCCGAGCGGACTCACGGCGACGATGGGCGAGTGACCGACACCGATTTCGGTCCAGTCGTCACCCGGTGGCGGCTCGTATCACCCGTGGAGGAATGAATGCAACGCTTCGACATCGTGGTCATCGGAGCGGGTGGCGCCGGGGAGGCCGCCGCCCACCTCGCGACCGGACGCGGTGCCTCGGTCGCCGTGATCGATCGTGAGCTGTTCGGTGGCTCCTGCCCGTTCTGGGCGTGCATGCCATCGAAGGCACTGCTGCACGCCGCAGCGGTCCACCATGCCGGAGGCGACTATCCGTGGTCGAAGGCCAGCGACTTCCGTGACTACATGATCAACCGCGAGGGCACCGACTGGCCCGATGACGGCGGCCATGTCTCGTCTCTGGAGGGAGCCGGCGCCACCGTCATCAGGGGCGAGGCTCGATTTGCCGGGCCCGGCCGGCTGACCGTCACCGGCAATGGCGGCAGCGAATCCGAGCTCGAGGCGGGCGCGGTCATCGTGGCGGTCGGGTCGCATTCGCGGATCCCCGATCTCCCCGGGCTCGACGAGATCGAGCCATGGACGAACCGACAGGGCACCACGACCCGCGAGTTGCCGAAGTCACTGGTCATCCTCGGCGCAGGGCCAACCGGGGTCGAGCTGTCGCAGGTCTTCGCGCGCTACCGCGTTCCGGTGACGCTCGTCCACTCGGGCGAGCGGATCAACGACAAGGACCACCCCAAGAGCAGCGAAGTGCTGGCGAGGGCCCTCGAGGCAGACGGAGTGACGATTCGACTGAACGCGCGCGCAGAGCGCGTCTCGGCGCGTGCCGGCAAGGACAGCCCGCACGTAGTGCTCCTGGACGACGGCTCGTCGGTCGAGGGGCACGAGATCCTGCTCGCCATCGGCCGCGATTACCCGGTCGGAGAGCTGAACCTCGGCTCTATCGGCGTGGAGCCGGTGAGTGGGCGGCTCGACGTGGACGACCGCCTGCGGATCGCGGAGAACGTGTACGTCGCCGGCGACGTCGCCGGGCCAGAAATGCACACCCACCTGGCCCACTATCAAGGCGAGATGGCCGCCCGCCTCGCGCTGGGCGACGACGTGCGGCCGGACCAAGCGGCGATCCCGCGCGCGATCTACACCGATCCGGAGACCAGTTCGGTCGGCCTCAAGGTCGAGGAGGCTCGGGAGCGGGGCATCGACGCCTCCGAGTTCAGCGTGGATCTGGGAACGACGGCCAAGGGCTACGTCGCCGAAGCGCAGGGCCACGCCACCGTCGTCGTGGACCAAAAGGAGCGCATCCTGGTCGGCGCCTTTCTCGCCGGGCCTGCGGTGAGCGAGACGATCCACGAGGCTGTCCTGGCCATCAAGCTCCGGACGCCGCTCGCCGTGCTGGCCGATACGATCCATGCCTTCCCCACAGCGGCCCGAGTCCTCGGCACCGCGTTTGTCAATGCTCACCGAGAACTGGAAGCCGGCGATACTGAGCCCGGCTGAGGGGCTGGCCGTTCGATCCAGGGCCACCGCTCACTGGGCCCGTTTGACATTCGAGCCGCTCGAAGGTCTACGGTAGTGCTCATGAGGATTCGTACGCTGGCAGACCGGCTCGGCACGACGCCGCATGCCATCCGCTTCTATGAGCGGCGAGGCTTCCTCCCGAGGCCGCCGCGTGGCGAGAACCGCTACCGCGAGTACGCCGAGTCGGATGTGGACCGCCTACGCCTGCTCATCGGGCTTCGCCAGCTGGATCTGCCGCTCGAGCAGGCGGCTCAGCTGGCGAGCATGTGTGCCGAAGGCCGCTGCGAGAAGGTGTCCGCCGACCTGCGCGCGGCAATCGCTGACAAGCGCACGGAGCTGCGCCGCCGGATGCGGGAGATGCGGTATCTCGAAAGCCGCCTCGCCCATCTTCAGGGAGACCTCTCAGCGGGCGAAGCGCCTCGGTCCCTGATCACTTTCGGGAAGGAGGAAGGACATGACGTCATGTGACGAGTGCTGCTGCGATCAGCACTGCTGTGGATGCGGCACCGGATAGCGACGAAGGCCGGGAATTCCCCGGCCTTGCTCGTGCCTGCTCAGAGGTAGCGGTTGTGAGGGTAGCACCACGTGAAGCCGCCGCCCTGCGGGTTGGCGTAGATCACCGGGTGACCCGTCTCCCTGGCGTGGGTGCGCGCGTGCCCGGCCTGCGAGTCGCAGCAACCGACGTGGCCGCACGTCGCACAGAGGCGGATGTTGAAGCCGCTGCCGCACTGCTGGCACTGATTCGCCTGCGCTGCAGGGACCTCTTCCGGTGCGTGTTCACATGGCTCTGCTGAGCCGAAGACGTGTCTGAGGATCTGCATGTCGGCAGCGTGCGCCCGACGGCATGAGACCGCTGTGAGGCTGCTTACGGCACCCGTGCGGCAGATGGATCATGGTGGGCGGGTGAACCTGCTCGTATGGCGGTCTGTGATCGCCGGCCTCGCCGGCGTGCTCATCCTGGCCGCATGCACTCCCCAGGCCGCCGAACCGCCGGGCGCCCCCGGAACCGCGGCCTCCGCAAGTCCCGAGGGTGGGGTGGGCAGCGGTGCCTCCCCGAACCCGTCGTTGAGCTTTGAGCTCAGCGTGAGCGCGTCGGGCTGGTCGACCGACTTCACCCGCCACGAGGTGCCGCTCGACGAGTTCCTGAGCGGCGGTCCCGGCAAGGACGGCATCCCGGCCATCGACGCTCCGCGGTTCCAGGCCATCGGCGAGGTGGACTGGCTCGAGGACCAGGAGCCCGTCATCGCCTTCGGCATCGGCGACGAGTGGCGCGCCTACCCGATCCAGATCCTGATCTGGCACGAGATTGCGAACGACGTCGTCGCCGGCACGCCGGTGGCGGTCACCTTCTGCCCGCTGTGCCATACCGCCATCGTGTTCGACCGCACGGTGGATGGCACCGTGCTCGATTTCGGGGTCAGCGGCAACCTGCGCCACTCCGACCTGGTGATGTACGACCGCCAGACCGAGTCGTGGTGGCAGCAGGCCACCGGGCGCGGCATCGTCGGCCACTACACCGGCACGCAGCTCGCGTTCCTGCCCTCGCAGCTCATCAGCTGGGCGGAATTCCGCGAGCTTCACCCCGACGGCGTCGTGCTTTCGCGCGACACCGGCCACAACCGCAGCTACGGATCGAACCCGTACGTCGGCTATGACGAGGTCGACACCAACCCGTTCCTGCTCGACGACTCCACCCTGATCGACGGCCGGCTCAGTCCGAAAGTGCGGATCGTCGGCGTCGTCATCGAGGATGACGAGGTGGCCTATCCGCTGCCCGCCCTCGCCGAGGCCGAGGTCGCCAACGACACGGTCGGCGGTGAGCCCATCGTGGTGCTGTGGAGCCCGGGCACGGTCTCCGGCCTCGGCGACGCCACGGTGGCCGGCGGCGAGGAGGTCGGGTCGGCCGTGGTGTTCTCGCGCGAGACCGAAGACGGCACGCTCGAGTTCCAGCCGGCCGGCGAGGGCCGCATGCGCGACACCGAGACCGGATCCGTCTGGAATCTCGACGGCATGGCCACCGATGGGCCACTGGCCGGCACTGAGCTGGAGCCGATCCCCAACGATCAGCCCTTCTGGTTCGCCTGGGCCATCTTCCGGCCCGATACCAACATCTGGGAGCCCTGACCGACGGTCGAGCTCCGCCGATAACCACGGTGCTAAGGAGATACCCATGAAGATGCCTGGCCTCACGGACGACGAGATCCGTGCATGGCTCTTGGAGACGAACGTCGCTCGCCTGGGGACGCTCAATGATGACGGCTCTCCGCGTGTGACAGCCCTGTGGTACCTCGCGCGAGCCGACGGCACGATCACGCTCAACACGTATGAGGACAACGTGCACGTCGAAAATCTGCGGCGAGACCCCCGCGCAGCGCTCCTGGTCGACTCTTGCGAGCAGCCGTATCGCTCGGTCCACTTCAACGGCATCGCCGAGGTCTCCGAGGAAGCCGCCACAGCGGAGGAGATCGCGCGGCTGTACGAGCGCTATCTCGGCGGGGCCGAGGCCGCCAGGGCATACGGCCAGCAGCTGATCGCGGGCGGGAAGCGCGTGTCGATCCGGTTCACTGCGGAGCGGCAGCATTCCATCGACTTCGGCAAGCTCGCTGCCTGATGGCACGGCACGCCGCCGATCACATCATGGATGCAGACCCTCTCGCGCGCGAGAAGACTGTGGGGAATGTCGCGAAGCCTTCACGCGGCAACGCGCCTGCAGCGATGAGTTGGATTCGGCGAATCTCCAGCGCCTGCGTGGCCGTCGGCGCTCGGCCCCGCCGCCCGGGACGGCAGACGAGACGGTGGATGCCCGAGGCGCACACGCATCGACGCCCACATCGTGCTCCACGCGCGGCGGATGGACGATCACCTAGAGGCGCGACCGTCAGTGTGAGCGGGCTTACGGCGGCACGCCTCGCCGGCAGCCGAGACTCCTCGTCAGGGTTTTGCTTCTGAAGACCAGCCGGCCGACGAGGAGGAGTCATGCTGAGCCATCGGTACTACTCACGTCGCGCGTTCCTGCGCGTCTTCGGCATGGGGGCCGGGGGCGCGATCCTGGCTGCCTGCACCCCCGGCGGGACGAGACTGCTCTCGCCCAGTGCGTCGCCCTCCGCGACGGCCACGGTGACCTCGCCGGTGCCTACCACCAATGACCAGGCCACGGTCATCGTCGGTGACGTGCTCGACTTCGAGTTGCGCGGGCCGTTCGAGTGGAACGGTGGCTCCGTCACGATGCGCCTGCACGAGGCGCTCGCCAATGGTGAGCCCGCGTACTTCGTGCGAACAGACGCCAGCGACGCGACGTTCGCCGAAGCGGAGCGGCTGGTCTTCGTGCCGCTGCTGGCCGCCGCTGCCAGCGTCGACGGCGGCATCGGCGACATCTACCTGTTCGACGAAGGATCGGCGGATCAGCGACCGGTGATCAGTTGGGTGCCCGACGATCCCGGCTTCACTCCCCTCTTCCGCGTGCATCGCGTGCGAGCGTCTGACGAGCTCCTCGACTCAGTCGACGCCATCCGCTCGGCGGCCGACGCCGGGCGTATCGAGGTGGAAGACACCGAAGTCGTCGTCAACTACCCGCTGGTGAAATGGGCCGGGGGCGAGCTCCCCGTTGATCCAGAGGTCAAGCTGCCGCTGGCCAACGGGCCATTGCTCGCGGCGCCGGACACGGAGCGGGGCGAGGTCGTCTTCAAGCTGCACCAGTGCTATCCGGAGAGCCGCTACATCATCACCGACACCTCGGCCGTGCCCATGGCGCCGATGATGAGCGTCGTGGGCTCACCGGGCACCGAGGGCCTCATCGAGGCCGGCGCGACGAGCAAGATCACCGTCTTCGGCAACGGCATCCCCGGGCCGGGGGCGATGGGCTTCCAGCCGGCGATCTTCGGAGCCAAAGCCGGCGACCCCGCCTGGAGCCCGATCTGGGATCACTGGACGGCCGTGTGGAACGACGAGGCCGATGCGACCCTGCTCGCCACCCAGGCCGAGATCGACGCCGCGGAGGCAGACGGCCTGATCACCCTGCATCACGGCACCCCGGATACCGGCGGCATGGGCTTCGCCGTCAACTGCCCCAGTCCCATCGTCGCCCCGAACGACTTCGAGGTCGCCTGAGGATCGGCGCCCTATAAGCGGGACAGGCGCTCTCCGGCCCGGATCGGGATGCCGAGCCGATTGGTGGGCGGCGCCAGCGGGCAGCTCCACTGCGGGTCGTACACGCATGAGGGGTGGTAGGCGTAGTTGAAGTCGAGGACGAGCTCGTCATCTGCCGAGCCGAGATCGGTGCCTTTCGCCGTGTCCCACAGCCAGAGGAGGGCGACTGGGCGAGCGCGGCTGTGGCCCAGCCGCGAGCCCCGGCTACGGCGAACCGGCCTCCGGGGAGGGGTCGCGCGCGTCGCTCCGGCCTCACGCCGCGTCGGGACGACGGTAGCGTCGTGAGCGTACGGCGCGAGCCTCGGCCG
>JBHENV010000193.1:0-6950 GCA_046261895.1 Candidatus Limnocylindria bacterium | reverse complement strand
GCTGCCTGGTCAGGCCCTCGACCGTGACGCGCGTCGTGTCGTCGGGCGGGTAGAGGGTTCCCACCTCCGGCACGAAGGCGATGGCGGTCCGCGCATGCTCGAGGAGCGCGAGGTCACGGGCATGGTCGCGCGGGCCCGGGGAGCTCTCGTCGAGCGAGGCGAACTCGCCCGGGTTCGCGAAGCTCGACACCACCACGCAGCCGTTCTCGGCGACCGCGCGTCGCACGAGCGAGAGCTGCCCGTCGTGGAGCATGCCCATGGTCGGCACGAATCCGACACTCTCGCCGGCGACGCGATGCGCAAGGATCGCGTCGCGCAGCTCGTCGGTGTGGTGGACGACGATCACGTGCGGCGGCGACGTCGCTCGCTCGGCGTCGAAGCATCGGCCGGCGGTCGAGCTCGCCGGTATCGATCGCCGAAGAGATCCCACAGTCGCTCGGCCACCTGCCGCTTCGGCAGCATCGGCCAATCGGTCAGGGAGCCCTCCGCACCGAAGACAGTGACCTTATTCTCGTCCGAGCCGATGGCGTCGAATGGCCCGCCCACCACGTTGCCGACGATGAGGTCGAGCCCCTTGTCGCGCAGCTTGGCGGCGGCGTTGGCCTCCAAGTCGTTCGACTCGGCCGCGAAGCCGACCAGGAACGGCCGCACGTCGTCGGGCATCTCTCCCACCTCGGCCACGATATCCGGGTTGGGAACCAGCTCGATCTGGAGGTTCTCGCCTGATCGTTTGATCTTCGCCCTGCTGGCCCGGGCGGGGGCGAAGTCGGCGACGGCGGCCGCCATCACCAGGATGTCGGCGTTCGTCGCCGCGCGCAGGACCGCTTCGCGCATGTCGTGAGCGGTGGTGGCGTCGATGACGGTGACGCCACGGGGCTGGGTGACGCTCATGGCGCCGGCGATGAGGGTCACCGTCGCGCCCCGGTCACGGGCAGCCTCGGCCAGGGCGGTCCCCATCTTGCCGGAGGACCGATTGCCGATGAAGCGCACCGGGTCGAGCGGCTCACGCGTGCCGCCGGCGCTCACGACGACGTGCAGCCCCTCGAGGTCGCCGGCGCGGACGAAGAGCCGCTCGACGGCATCGACGATGGACGGTGGCTCGGCCAGCCGACCGATCCCGGTCAGCCCCGAGGCCAGCTCGCCGACCTCGGGCTCGACGACGAGGTAGCCGAACTCCCTGAGCGTGGCGACGTTGCGCTGTGTCGCGGGATGGGTCCACATCCCGGCGTCCATGGCAGGTGCCACGAGGACCGGGGCGCGGCTGGCACACGCGATGGCGGTCACCGCGTCGACCACGAGGCCGGTTGCCAGCTCGGCGAGCAGGTTGGCGGTGGCCGGCGCAAGGACGATCGCATCGGCCGCTTCGGCCAGCTCGATGTGGGCGATCTGCTGCTCGGCATCGAGCTCGAGGATCTCGTCCACGACCGGCCGGTGGGTGAGGCTCTCGAAGGTGAGCCGCCCTACGAAACGGGTGGCGGCCGCGGTCATCGCCACGTCGACGTCGGCTCCCCGCTCCTGGAGCAGGCGAACGAGCGTCACCGCCTTGTAGGCGGCGATGCTGCCCGACACGCCGACCACGATCCGACGCCCGGCCAGGGGCCCGAGTCCCTCGGTCATCGCCCGACCTTCGGCGTCGCGCTTCGCTCGCGGTCGCGGACGGCCTGCCAGGCGTAGCGGATCCCGCGGAGGGTCAGGTCCGGCTCCACGGCGTCGATGCCGGGCACCTCTCGCAGCCACGGCTGGTGCGTGTAGCCGCCGGTGGCGATCACCGTCGCGCGGGCATGGGCCGGAGAGCGCTCGAGCAGCTCCCCGCGCAGCGCGGTGAGGAGCCCGCTGACCAGGCCGATGTAGCCGAGCACGGCACCGGACTGCATGGCGTGCACGGTGTTCGCGCCGATCGCGGATGGCGGGCGACGCAGCTCGATGCGCGGCAGCTTGCTGGCCCGCCCCACGAGGGCTTCGAGGCTGAGCCCCATGCCCGGCGCGATCGCCCCGCCGATATACGACCCGTCCCCATCGACGACGTCGAAGTTCGTGCTGGTGCCGAGGTCGATGACGATCGCCGGCCCGCCGAACTCGATCCGCGCGGCGAGCGCATTGGCGAGCCGATCGGCGCCGGCCTCCGACGGCCGGTCGATCTCGATGCGCAGGGTTCCCTCCAGCGACGCCGCGTCGACGATCGTCGGCTCGACGCCGAGCCGCTCGGTGACGAGGCGTTCCCAGGTCTCGGTCAGCGGCGGGACCACGCTGGCCAGCGCGACTGCGTCGAGCTCCTCGAGCCGATGCGCGTCGAGGGCAAGGAGCCCGGTCAGCATGGCGGCGACCTCGTCCGGCGTTGCGTTCGCCCGCGTGATGGCGCGCCACGAACGCGCCAATCGGTCGTCCTCGAAGAGGCCGATCGTGACGTTCGTGTTGCCGATGTCGGCCGCCAGCAGCTTCACGGGCGGTATCGTAACAGCCGGTCGCGCACGCACCGTCACCGCATCGGTCCGGTGCTAGACTCGCCGACGACCCGCACGAGCGACCCGATGACCGAGGCGCGCGCCAAGCTCTACATCAACACCGGGGTCGTCACCGGCAAGAGCGACATCTACAACATCCTGCGGCCGCTGCTCAAGCAGACGGTCAGCTACACCTATCACCGAGGTCCGCGAGTCGAGTCGAGCGGTACGGGCTGGGTCGAGCGGATCGTGGTCGGCCATCCGGAAATCGCATCCTACTTCACGCCTCTCGCCATCTGCCTCAACCTCGATTCATTCGACTACCTCCAGTTCGACACGACCAGCGAACAGCTCCTCATCTATTCGCTCGTGATCGGCAACGAGCGGGTCGTCCTCGAGTTCGCGGCGAGCGGCGCCCATCGCCTGGCCGAGCTGACCGAGACCGAGACGCCGGCGGCCACCGGTCGCCCCCTGCCGCGCGACGCCGATGAGCTCGCCCGGGACCTGCGCTTCATCCAGATGGAGCTCCTGATGTCGGCGGAGACAGACGCGGCCGATGGCGAGCGCGCCGACGAGGACGAGGACGGCGGGTGACCGCTTCGGCGGTTCGCGCACCGCTCCGGGCGGTCACCTCCCACCAGCGGACGGTGGCGGGGAGCGGCCTTCGGGTCGTCACCCAGGCCATTTCCGGCGCGCGGTCGGCGAGCGTGGTGCTGCTCGTCCCGGTCGGGTCGCGCCACGAGGACGAGGCACACGCCGGGCTGAGCCACCTGCTCGAGCACCTCGTCTTCAAGGGCACGCGGGCGCATCCCGAGGCGGGCTCGCTCTCGCAGCGGGTCGAGGGCATCGGCGGCAGCGTCAACGCCAGCACGGATCGCGAGCTCACCGTGTTCAGCGCCAAGGTACCGGCTGAGCACGTGGGAGTTGCGCTGGAGGCAGTCAGCGAGCTGGCGCTCCGGCCATTGCTCCGTCTGCGTGACCTGACCGCCGAGAAGCCGATCATCGTCGACGAGATCCGGATGTACGTCGATTCGCCCGCGGACCACGTCTTCACCCTCTTCGACGAGATGCTGTACGCCGGGCATCCGCTCGGACGCGAGATCGCCGGCACGATCGGCGCCGTGCGCCGGGCGACGCATCGTGCGGTCATCGAGCACTGGCAGGGATCGTACCGGCCGAAGGGCATGGTGCTCGCCGTGGCCGGCTCGATCGACCATGACGAGATCGTGCGCGCCAGCGCAGGATGGGCTGCCGACGGTACGCCCGACGGGCCGCCCGACGTGGGGCCGGCCACCCTGGCCACGTCCGCTCCTACGCCGTCGCCAGCCGGCTCGATGCGAGTCTCCTACCGCCGCCTCAGCCAGGGCAACCTGTGCCTCGGCATGCCGGGCGTCGCCCGCCACAACCCGGACCGCTGGGCACTCGACCTGCTCGGCGCGATCCTTGGCGACGGGATGGGCAGCCGCCTCTTCCTGGACCTCCGCGAGCGTCGCTCGCTCGTGTACGACGTCTCGACCTTCAGCGCCGCATACGCCGACGTCGGCAGCTTTGGCGTGCACGCCGGGTTCGATCCGGAGGACGCCGAGCGCGTGGTCGGTGCGATCCTCGATCAGCTTGACCGGATCTGCTCCGGACGTGTGACCGATGCAGAGCTGTCGCGCGCCCGTGCCTACACCAGGGGACGCCTGGAGCTGCGGATGGAGGATTCCGGGGCCGTGGCAGGCTGGATCGGCACCGGTGAGGCGCTCCTGCCGCGCATCCTCACCGTCGACGAGGTGATCGAGCGGCTCGACGCCGTGACCGTCGACGACCTGCTCCGCGTGGCCCGCGGATACCTGGATCCGGCCGGTGCCCGCCTGGCCGTTCTCGGCCCGTTCCGATCGCGCGCACGCTTCGAGCGCGCGCTGCGCCGGTGAGCGACGACAAGGAGGACAGGGAGGCTGTCGTCGATGAGCACGTCATCGATCTGCTCTCCGACGAGCTGACCCTGGCCCGGGCCCAGCTCGATGCTGGCCTGCCGGCACTGGCGGAGGGCACCGTGCGAACGCGGATCGCTTACCGGGAGGCAGAGGGCCCCGGTGCCGACGAGGAGCTCGACGCCCTGCGCGCTCTCCTGACGGAGTCCCTCTGGCGCCAGGGACGCCTCGTCGGCGCTCGTTCGGCGCTGGAGGCGATCCGGCCGAGCAGCCCGCAGCGTCGCCTGCCGATCGTCCTCCTGGTCGAGGCTGAGGCGCTGGCCGCCGCTGGCGAGCCCGACCGCGCCACGGGCGCCCTCGAGCGTGTGGTTGCCGCCATCGGGGTCGACGAGGCGCACGAGCTACGGGCCGGCGTCGCCGGCCGGCTCTCCTGGCCGCTCCCGACCGAGCTCCGGCCGCGGCCGGCGCGCCCACGCCCGCCGTGGTCCCCACCGGTCGCCGACGACCAGGTCGATGATCCGTCGCCGGATGGTGACGCGCGGGTCGCCGCGGCGCGTGGGCGCCTCGAGGAGTCTCGCGTCGCGTACGTGGCGGGGGAGCTGGAACGCGGCGACGCTGAGATGTCGATCGCCGTGCGGCTCGATCCGACGCTCGCCGGTGACGGCGTCGCGATCCTGGAGCCCACCCTCGGCGGACAGCCCGCCGCGCAGCGTCTGCTACTGTACGGTGACCTGCTCCGCGCCGCGGGACGGCGTGTCGAGGCCCACCAGGCCTACGACCGTGCCGCCAACCGCCGGGGCTGACCACCCCGTCATCGGAGCCTCGTCATGCAGCGCACCCTCGTCCTCGCCAAGCCGGATGCCGTCCAGCGCGGAGTCATCGGCGAGATCATCGGCCGTTTCGAGCGCAAGGGCCTGAAGGTCGTCGGCCTGCGATTCCTGGCGGTCCCGCGTCAGATGGCAGAGAACCACTACGCGGTGCACGCCGGCAAGCATTTCTACACCGGGCTGGTCGAGTTCATCACCTCTGGCCCGGTGGCGGCGTTCGCCCTCGAAGGCCCGGATGCGATCGCCGTGGTCCGCCGCATGGTCGGGAAGACGATGCCGAACGAGGCCGAGCCGGGGACGATCCGCGGCGACCTCGGCGTCAGCGGCCTGCGCAACCTGATCCATGCCTCGGATGCGCCGGAGACCGCCGAGGCGGAGCTCGCCCTCTGGTTCGGCGCCGACGCATTGGTGGACTACGGCCGGGAGATCGACGCCTGGATCGTCGCCGAGGAGCCCACCCGAGCCTGATTTCTCAGGGCTGGTCGGCCGTCCTGGTCGCGAGCGTGGGGTAGTCGGGGCGCTCGATGAGACCGATGCGCTCGAGCGGGAAGTAGCGCAGCCACGCGCGGCCGAGGATGGTGTCCTGGTCGACCGGCCCGAAGACGCGCGAGTCCTGGCTCGACGGCCGGTTGTCGCCCATTACGAAGTATTCCTCGTCACCCACGATCCAGGTGAGCGGGCAATCCGGACGCGGGCAATTGGTGGCGGCGGTCGACCCGTCGGGCTCCTTCAGGACGTATGGCTCCTCGATTCGCACAGGGCTGGCGTCGGCGCGGGTGACGAAGACGCGGCCGTTCTCGAGGCTGACCTCGTCGCCCGGCATGCCGATGATGCGCTTGATGAAAGGGATTCCCTGTGCGTCGAGCCCGGAGCCGGCCGGCGGGTTGAAGACCACCACGTCACCGTACTCGTAGCCACCGAACCTGGGCGTCAGCTTGTCGATGAGGATGTACTCGCCGTGCACGATGGTGGGGATCATCGAGCTCTGCTGCACCTCGAACGGCTGGGCGACGAAGTTATGAATGACGAGGTAGATGAGGAGCGTCAGGACGAGGGTCTCGACGATCTCGAACGCACAGCCAAGGGCACGGCGCGAACCGGCGCGCTCGCTGCTCGCGGGCGCGCCGTTGGAATCGGGCTCGTCGGGGACGTAGGTCATCGGGCCTGGCTGCGGAAATTGGGCGGCGGCCACAGGATAGCGCAGACCAGCGGGTAGACTCGCACGCCTGATGGGCAGCCTGATTCTCGTCCGCCACGCGACCACGGCCGCCTCGGCGGCCGGGCGCAACCTGGGCCAGCGCAGTGACCTTCCCCTCTCCGATGCCGGCGTGATGCTCGCCGATGAGCTCGGCAGGACCCTCGCCATGGAGCTGGCCGAGCTGCCGCATGACGAGATGCGGCTGCTCAGCAGCCCGGCGCAGCGCTGTCGCCAGACGGCAGGCGGCATCGGAGCGGCGATCGGGGTCGAGGACGATCGCATGGAGATCGAGAGCGGCCTGATCGAGATCGACTATGGCGCCTGGGACGGGCTCACCGCCGAGGAGAGTCAGCAGCGCCACCCGGAGCTGCGCGCCGCCTGGGAGGTGGATCCGTTCGGAACCCGATGCCCCGGGGGAGAGAGCGGTGAGGACGTGGCGCGTCGTGCGTTTGCGGTGCTGCGCCCGGTCGAGGCCTGGCTGGCCGAGGATCGTGCCCGCTGCGCGATCGCCGTCGCCCACAATCACGTCAACCGTGTCTGGCTCTGCGCGCTGCTCGGATGGCCGATG